>JAKMGK010000053.1 GCA_022424955.1 Flavobacteriaceae bacterium | reverse complement strand
CAAATAATGCAGTAGATGCAATTAAAAAAAAGCTTAGGATATAAGTAGGTTTCATGTAAAAAGTTGTTTGTTAGATTTGGGTTAAAATAACTTACAAAAACTAATATACGAATTCGAGCTAAATAATCACAACCTGATGAATATAAAATCATAGTAAACAAATCGTTTAAGTAAATTTTATTATTAATTTTATGTAATATCTAAAGACCAATCCTATTCACTTTTATTAAATTTTCAAAAAAATGATTAAAAATTCCCCTTACCAAATTGTCGATTTTGTTCAAGAAATTGTACGATTAAAAAAAGAAAAGACTGCCGCTATTCTCGCTCACTATTATCAAGAAGAGGGAATACAAAATATAGCAGATTTTCTAGGGGACAGTCTTTATTTAGCCAAAATGGCCGAGAAAGCTGAAGCAGATATTATTGTTTTTGCTGGGGTGCATTTTATGGCAGAAACAGCGAAGATTATCAATCCTCAAAAAAAGGTCCTTCTTCCTGATCTAGAAGCCGGCTGCTCTTTAGCTGATTCATGCCCTCCAGTTGATTTTGATAGCTTTAAACAACTATATCCAGAAGCTGTAGTAGTAACTTACATCAATTGTTCTGCAGAAATAAAAGCGTTAAGTGATATTGTTTGTACTTCTAGCAATGCAGTAGAAGTGATTAATAGTATCCCTAAAGACAAACAAATCATTTTTGCTCCAGATAAAAATCTGGGGCGCTATTTAATTAAAGAAACAGGTCGAGATATGATTTTATGGGACGGTGCTTGTATAGTACACGAAGCCTTTTCTTTTGATAAAATTGTTCAATTAGCGCAACAATATCCAAAAGCAAAATTTATCGCCCACCCAGAAAGCGAAAGTCAAATTCTTGAAATTGCTCACTATATTGGCAGTACCTCTGGGTTACTCAATTTTGTTCAAGAAGATAAAAGTGATACGTTTATCGTTGCCACAGAAGCAGGTATCTTATATGAAATGCAAAAAAGATGTCCTTCAAAGCAGTTTATTCCAGCCCCAGTTGAAGACGATAGTTGTGCCTGTAGTGAGTGTGCCTTTATGAAGCTTAACACCATGGAAAAGTTGTATCGCTGTTTAAAAAACGAAGAACCAGAGATTCAACTTGATCAAGCGTTAATAGAAAAAGCAAGATTACCCATAGAACGCATGCTATCCCTCAAATAAATGCACACAGATATTCTTGTTATTGGCACTGGAGTTTCTGGCCTAACTTATGCAATCAAATTAGCAGAAAAGTCTCCGACAACTAAAATCAAACTTATTTGCAAAAACACCCTTGATGAAGGCAATACACGCTATGCTCAAGGCGGAATTGCAGTCGTTTCTAATTTTTTAAAAGACACCTTTGATAAACACATCAAGGATACCTATATTGCTGGTGACCAACAAGGTGATAATCAGGTTATCGATTTTGTGATTCGAGAAGGCAGCGACAGACTAAACGAGTTAATCGATTGGGGTACTCAATTTGACCAAAAAGAAAACAATCTTTTAGATCTAACCAAAGAAGGTGGGCATTCTGAAAAAAGAATTGTACACTTTAAAGATCGCTCTGGAGCAGAAATACAACGTGCCTTAATTAAAAAGGTGAAAGAATTTGATAACATTGAATATTTCGAGAATCATATTTTAGTAGATCTAATCACAGATCACCAAACTAAAACAAATCATCAACGTTGTTATGGCGCCTATGTCATTTCTACTCTTAATGAAGAAATCATAAAAATCACTGCTCAAATTACCGTTTTAACTACGGGAGGACTAGGGCAATTATACGATTTTACAACTAATCCTGTTATTGCTACTGGGGACGGCTTAGGAGCTGCCTGTAGGGCTAAAGTTCGACTAGAAAAGCTCCCTTTTGTTCAATTTCATCCCACCGCGCTTTTCCCAAAGGTAAAGGGAGAAACCTTTTTAATCACAGAAGCCTTAAGAGGAGAAGGAGCTATTCTAAAAAATCATTTAGGGGAAGCTTTTATGGAGAAATACCACCCCAATAAAGAACTTGCCCCCCGGGACGTTGTTGCACGCGCTATCATGCAAGAAATCAATGTTCAAAAAAGTAAATATGTTTATCTAGACGCTACTCAGATTCCAAAGGACATTATCTTAAATCACTTCCCCAACATTGTAGAGAACTGTAGATCTGTAGGGATTAACCCTTTAAGTGATCTTATCCCTGTGATTCCTGCCGCTCATTACAGTTGTGGGGGTATAAAAGTAGATGAGAATTCAAGAACTACATTAGAGGGACTTTATGCCATTGGAGAATGCTCGCATACGGGTTTACACGGCGCAAATCGTCTCGCTTCTAATTCTTTGTTAGAGTCGATCGTTTTCTCCCATAGAGCAGCAATGAATAGTTACCGTGATTTAAAAAACAACCCCATAGGGGAAGACTTTTATTTGACTATTCCCAACTGGAAAGGGCAAAGCTATACCAACATAAATCCAGCAAAACAAACGAAAAATATCCGTAATCAACTGTGTCAAATAATGAGTGAGCAAGTCGGTATTTTTAAAACCACAAAAGGTTTATTAACCGCACAAAAGCAAATCAAACACCTTTATTTTGAAGTAGTTGAATTATACAATATCAATAAATTATCTCCTCAAATTTGTGAATTAAGGAATATGGTTAGTGTGGCCTATGTAATGGTAAACCAATCCTTGATACTAACACAGAATAAGGGTGTCTTTTATAATCACGACTATGAAGCAAATCCCATTTTATAAAAAATATAAAGATCCTATCGATCAATTTATTTTTAATGCCTTAGCGGAAGATATTGGTCATGCAGATCATACTAGCCTCTCCTGCTTAAGTAATCAACAACATAATAGGGTTGAATTGATAGCAAAAGAAAGTGGCATCATCGCAGGAATAGAATTGGCACAGATTATACTTAAGCAGGTCAACGACTCGATTCAATGCACTGTCAATAAACAAGAAGGCAGTCTAATTGTTCCTGGCGATGTTGTTATGACAATAGAAGGCCCACAGTACGATTTATTAGCGACAGAACGCCTTGTCTTAAATTGTATGCAGCGCATGAGTGGAATTGCTAGCTTGACCCATCGTTTGAGTCAAAAAATTGCGCACACAGAATGTACGCTTTTAGACACCAGAAAAACAACTCCAAACTTTCGCTATCCCGAAAAATGGGCCGTTCATATAGGGGGAGGAAGCAATCATAGAATGGGACTTTTTGATATGATCATGATTAAAGACAACCATATCGACTTTAATGGTTCTATTTCAAAGACACTTAGCAAAACACAAGCTTACCTTGTAGAAAATAAGTTATCTCTTAAAACCATTGTTGAAGTACGCAATCTTGCAGAAATTGAAGAATGCTTTGAATTTCCTTGGATTCACAGATTACTGCTTGACAACATGCCTCCACAAGCGTTAAAAAAAGCAATCACATTAATTCAGGGGAAATTTGCTACAGAGGCTTCTGGAAATATTAACGAAAGTAACCTTGTTGAAATAGCAGAAACTGGGGTAGATTATGCGTCTCTAGGGGCATTAACCCATTCTGCAAAAAACATTGATTTAAGCCTTAAAAAAGCCTGAAATTAATCAAGCTCTGGGGTAAAGCCAGCAAAGTTAAAATCAAACCACTCAAAAGTAGTATTTTGATCATTGCGCGAAACAGGAATTCGAATACGTACTTTAGTTTCATTCGCAGCTAAACCATTGAGTACATCATCTTCAATATCCATTCTAAAAACATTAGGCCTTGAATAAGACGTTTTTGTTTCTGTCACGCTACCATCAGGTTGAGTGATTTCTATGGTTAGTGGGCAAATACTTAAACAACGAGGGAACTTAAAAAGATCTTCGTTTGTTGCGGTTGATTCTAAATAAGCAGACACAATTGTATTATTATTCTCCCCTGCTTTATCCAGCATAAAATAAAGGGTAATTCCCATTTCAGAGGGTGGATTGGTAAAAGAATTAGATAAAACATTTGTGGATAAAGTCCCTATGGTATAAAATGGAATTACATTTTTTCCTGAAGGCAATTCTTTCATGTCATAAATCCATCCTTCTTTTTGATAAACCCCGTCAGCTAATTTTTTAAGATTGGTTTTGGAACCTTCTCCAGCACAAGAGGCCAATAGAGACAGACTTAAGAGAACAGAAAATACACTTATTTTTTTCATGTTTAAATCATTAGTTTGCATTGTGAAAATACAATTTTATCTCATAATTAGGAGATCTCATAAAAAAAAGGGACTAACAAATTTTAAACAATTAATTTATTTTTAAATTACTGAAAAACAATTTTTTAAATAGATAATATTGATTTATACCTCATTTTAAAAAGATAAAAACCCTATTTGTTGAGATTTTTTTTAGCCAATTAACCAGAACCTTCCGCTACAAAGAATACTTTTGTACAATAGCTTTTAAAAAAGCCTGCACTTAGTCCAACTGATGAATCAATATTACTTTATCATAAACCCAGCTTCAAGAAAAGGAAGTATTGAGACAAAAAAAGAAATCATCGCTTTTTTTGAGACTAAAAATACAGCAGTCACTGTTGACTTTTGGACCACAGATAAAACAGTGCAAGTTATGGTAGATGAAGCGGTTGAAAAAAACTTTGATACTGTGGTAGCTTGCGGAGGTGACGGAACTGTTATGGAAGTAGGAAAAGCACTAATAGGCCATAATATAAACTTGGGAATTATCCCTTTAGGATCAGGAAATGGTATCGCAAGACACTTTTCTATCCCATCTAATATTCACAAGGCACTTGAACTACTCATGACCCATAAAATTCAAAAAATGGATGTGGGGAAGGCGAATGAATATTACTTCTTTGGAAATATAGGATTTGGAATTGAAGTTGACTTTATCAAAGCTTATCAGAGAAAGAAACGTCATGGTCTATTGGGCTATGGACTAGCTTTCTGGAATGCCTTATTTCGTTTTCACTATGCCACTTTTGAATTAATCGAACAAAATCAAACTACTGCTTTCACCCCTTATACCCTAATGATTTCAAACACAAACGAACAGGGGTATGGGAGAACATTAACTCCAAATGCGACTACAAATGATGGAAAGTTGAACCTGGTAGGTCTTCCCAAACAAAACTGGATAAAGCTATCTACATTTATGCTTCAAATTGGTCTCTTTAAACAACCTTTACAAAGAAAAAACCTACTGGAAAAAGAAATCACTCAGATTCAAATTAAGAGAAAAAACCTTCCATTCCCTATACAAATTGACGGAGAATACATCGAAATAAACAAGAAAACTATTGCGATAAGTGTACTTAAAGGAGGTCTATCAATAATTACAGGATAATCATTCTTCTTCTAGAAAAATTTTCGTTAACTGCTTTTTAAAAGCTTCTAAAACTCCAAAAGGCGGGACTTCTTTGGCTTGCCAATTCAGCTGATTTTCTTTTCTTAACACATTGATTTTTTTGTGCTGCGCTAAAAAAACACGTAGCACTTGGGCTTCTAGAGAACACAATAGGTTATTGAGCTGATCTTCTCGTTGCTTTTTGAAAATCTCCTTTTGATTAAGATGTAATTGATGAGAAATGATCGTTTCCCAAATTGCCTCTATTCCTGTTTTTTCTAAGGCAGAACAACTTAAAACGGGAATACTCCAACCAGCGTATTTGGAAGGGAAAAGCCCTAATGCTTTTGACATATTAGCAGCTTCGACCCTAGCTTGAGTTTCTTTCCCTTGATCGGCTTTATTAAAAACAACCATGTCCACCCATTCTAACACCCCCCTTTTCATGGCCTGGATATCATCTCCTGCTCCCACTATTTGTAAAAGCAAGAATACATCAACCATATGGTTAATCGCTATTTCTGATTGCCCCACACCCACTGTTTCAACGATAATTACATCATAGGCTGCTGCTTCACAAAGCAATATAGCTGTTTGGGTTTGCTGGGCTACACCACCTAACTGTGTCTTTGTGGGACTGGGACGTATAAAAGCATCTTGCCTTGTGCTAAGGGCTTCCATTCGGGTTTTATCGCCCAATATACTGCCAGAAGATTGTTCGCTAGAAGGATCAATGGCTAAGACCGCCACACGCTTTTGATGTCGATCAATCGAATAAGTCCCCAGCGCTTCTATCAAAGTCGACTTTCCAGCTCCTGGGATACCACTTACCCCAATTCTTATTGAGTTCCCTGTAAAAGGATATAATTGATCCAATAAAAACAAAGCCTGCGATTTATGCAACGCTAAATCACTCTCGCATAGGGTAATCCCCCTACTTAAAGCAGCACGATCTCCATTTCTGATTTTATCTGCTAAAAGATTGATTTCCTCCATCTAATTTCTTTAATGTATCTCTTGACAAATTTCCACTAACATTCCATGGGCATCTTTGGGATGATAAAAGGCGACCCACTTATTATCGGCTCCCTTAAAAGGATCCTTTTGTAAAGGCGTAAACCCTTCCTGCTCCAGTCTTTTCATCTCCTGTTTAATATCATCTACTTCAAAAGCGATATGATGTAAACCTTCCCCAGATTTTTTTATAAATCGAGCAATCACGCTTTCTGAAGAAGTCGCTGCGAGCAACTCTATTTTTTGCTCTTTCAGTTTAAAAAAAGCGGTAGTGACTTGCTGACTTTCTACCACCTCTGTTTTATAACAAGAAGTATTTAATAGCCTACTGTAACAGTCAATCGCTTGATCGATGTCTTTGACCGCTATCCCTATGTGCTCTAGCTGTTTCATGATAGAATGATTTAAAAGAAAGGTACAACAATTTAAAACCAAAAAAGCAAGCCCTAACACTAGAACTTGCTTTTCGTTTTTTTGTGACCCAGAGAGGATTCGAACCCCTAACCCTCAGAGCCGAAATCTGATATTCTATCCAGTTGAACTACTGGGCCAGTTTAAAGACAAAATTAAGCTTATCACAAGTGGAAACAAAATATAGAATTATAATTTATCCCAACTATCAAAAACTACTGCATTATACCAAAGGATAATCCGAATCAAATTCTTAGCTTAGTGCTTCTACTAAATCAAAATTTCTAGCTGTTTTAGCATGAGTAAACTATTTTTTTTTCGTCATGGTCAGGCCTCTCTTGGGACAGCAAACTATGATGTTTTGTCAGATAAAGGGATGAGACAATCACAATTACTGGGTGAGTATCTTTTAAACGAATCTATCTCTTTTGATAAAATATTTGTAGGGCCACTAGAGCGACAAAAAAATACGTTTAAGGCAGTTCAAGACTGCTATGCAGCGCAAGGAATTAAACTTCCATCACCTATTGTGATAAACGGTCTTAAAGAACACAAAGGGATAGAAACCATGAAAACTGCCCTTCCTGATTTAATCAAAACTGACCCCTATCTTATTACTCTAAACAAAAACAATACAGGCGACCCCAAAAAAGCCATGCGAAACACCATGCTGGGCTTCCAATATTTTTTAGGAGAGTGGGCAGAAGGTAATATCAAGGTAAAGGGAATGCCCACTTGGAAACAATTTCGTGAAGAGGTAAAAGAAGGCTTAGCCCAAGTTTTAAACGCAACAGATAAAGGGGAGAACATAGGTGTCTTCAGCTCTGGTGGCACCATTAGTGCGATTACCGCAGAATGTTTAGGATTAAGAACAGAGAAAGCTGTAGCAGAATTAAACTTCTCCATTCGCAATACTTCTTTCTCTAGCTTTTTATACACCAATCAAAAATTCAATCTACTCTCTTTTAACGAATTACCCCACTTAAAGAAAGATATGATCACCTTTGTATAACTTTAAGCTATGGCAAAAAAAAATCAATCCACTTCACGTAAAGACCTTCAAGAGCTAAAAAATCGAAAGCGCTTTCTTGAAGACAATCATAGAAAATCAGCTGTTAAAAAACGTCACGAAAAAGGAAAGAGAACAGCACGCGAAAACATAGAAGACCTTTGCGACAAAGGCTCTTTTCAAGAAATAGGCGGATTGATTGTTGCAGCACAAAAAGGGAGAAAATCAATCAAAGAACTTCGCGAAAACACTCCCGCAGATGGACTTATAAGCGGCATCGGAAAAATTAATTCTGATCTGTTTTCTGAAGGGACAAATTGTTATGTTCTTAGTTATGACTATACTGTTTTAGCAGGGACTCAAGGCGCTTTTGGCCATAAAAAAACAGATCGCCTCATGGCCCTCGCTCAAAAAGCCCACTGCCCTATCCTCTTTTTTGTAGAAGGGGGTGGAGGACGCCCTGGAGATATCGATTTTCATCATGTAAGTACAGGTGGTCTTGACCTTCCCACCTGGTATGCCTTTGCGCGTTTAAGCGGAAAAATTCCCAGGATCGCTATTGTCGGTGGCTATTGTTTTGCTGGAAATGCTGCTATTGCGGGTTGTGCAGACGTTATCATTGCGACCAAAGACAGTTCTATGGGCATGGGTGGCCCCGCCATGATTGAAGGGGGTGGATTAGGACAATATCACCCCAAAGATATTGGCCCAGCAAAAACCCTAGCTAAAGAAGGCGTAATTGATATCCTAGTAGAAAACGAAGAAGAAGCTGTTGTAATCGCAAAAAAATATTTGAGCTATTTTCAAGGAGAACTCTCCACATGGAAAGCGCCTAAACAAGAAGAACTTTATACTATTCTTCCAGAAGATCGTCGCTATGCCTATGATGTCAATGCGATTATCAACACCATTGCAGACATAAATTCTGTCCTAGAATTAAGGGCGCAATTCGCAAAAAATATGGTGACCGCTTTGATTAGAATCAAGGGGAAACCCTATGGTTTAATCGCGAACAGCACTCGTCACCTAGGTGGGGCAATCGATAGCGATGCAGCAGATAAAACCGCACGATTTTTACAATTATGCAATGCCTTTCAACTCCCCATAATTTCACTCTGTGACACCCCTGGGTTTATTGTGGGTCCAGAACACGAGGCCAAAGGACTCATTCGACACTCCTCTCGTTTATTTTTAAGTGCAGCTGCACTAGAGGTTCCCATGATTACCGTTGTTTTGAGAAAGGCTTATGGCTTAGGGGCAATGGCCATGGCAGGAGGAAGCCTCCATGCTTCTTTTTTAACCCTGTCCTGGCAAAGTGGAGAGTTTGGTGCTATGGGACTCGAAGGCGCCGTTAAATTAGGCTTTAAAAAAGAATTAGATGCTACCCCAAATGAGACAGAACGTCAAGCCCTCTATGAGCAACTTGTCGCGCAAGAATACCAAAAAGGAAAAGCCATTAATGCCGCTGAAACACTTGAATTTGACGAAGTCATCGACCCGGTAGAAACCAGAAAAAGAATCGCTATAGCCCGAAACTGTTTTAAACTTAATATATCAAAACCTTCCAGTTCGTTTATCGATAGCTGGTAACCTTTAAATAGCATAATATGAAAGCAATTGTATGTGAAAAATACGGCCCTCCATCTGATTTAGTTCTTAAAGACCTCCCAGCCTTAAGCCCTGGGGAAAAAGAAGTGGTTATCCAAGTAAAAGCTTGTAGCTTAAACTTTCCAGATACCCTTATCATTCAAGGGAAATACCAATACAAACCAGCCTTACCCTTTACCCCTGGAAGCGATATTGCAGGGATAGTAAGTTCTGTGGGGAGTGCAGTAAAACACTTAAAAGTAGGAGACGAAGTTTTTGGTTTTGTCACTAATGGCGGCTTCGCCGAAGAAGTTATCGCACCTGCCAAAAATGTTTTCCCTAAACCTCCTAAAATGGACTATGCGACGGGAGCCTCTTTCTTGATGGCCTATGGAACCTCTTATCACGCTTTAAAAAACAGGGCTAAACTGCAAGAAGGTGAAACCCTGGTTGTTCTAGGTGCTTCTGGGGGCGTGGGTCTTGCTGCGGTAGAACTAGGAAAACAAATGGGCGCTCGCGTCATTGCCTGTGCTTCCACTCAAGAGAAAATAGACCTCTGCAAAGCTTATGGCGCAGAGGAAGGAATCAACTATACAGAAGAAAATTTAAAAGAACGCATTAAAGCCCTAACAGAGGGAAAGGGAGCAGACGTTATTTATGATCCTGTAGGCGATAAATTTGCCGAGCCCGCCTTGAGGGCCATTGGCTGGGAAGGGCGGTATCTAGTAGTTGGATTTGCCGCGGGTGAAATTCCTAAAATTCCCTTAAACCTAGCCTTGTTAAAAGGCTGTCAGATTGTAGGGGTTTTTTGGGGCTCGTGGGCCATGCAATTTCCGCAGGACAATATGAAAAACACCATGGAACTTGTACAATGGCATGCTCAAGGGAAACTTAAGCCTCATATCCATGCACAATATTCACTGGAAGAGGCGCAAAAAGCCATGCAGGAAATGATGGATAGAAAAGTACGTGGTAAAATTGTAATTAACTGCAATTAGATTGCTTAAGATAGGAGCTGCTTCACGATGGTAGAAATGGTTTTACCATCTGCGGTTCCAGCCATTTGTTTAGAGGCCATCCCCATTACTTTTCCCATGTCTTTCATTCCTTCTGCTCCAGTTTGGGCAATGATATCGCCCACGATCTTAGTGATCTCTTCTTCTGATAATTGAGCAGGCAAAAATTCAGCTATTATTTTGGCTTGAGCTTCTTCTGGTTCTACTAAATCTGGACGGTTTTGGTCTTTAAAAATCTGTGCGCTGTCTTTGCGTTGCTTGACCAGCTTTTGCACTAATTTTATTTCTTGCTCGTCTGTTAATGTAGTTCCGGCAGCCGAGGAAGTTTGTTCTAACATCACCGCAGATTTTATAGCGCGTAAAGCTTCTAATCTCAAGCTGTCTTTTGCGCGCATGGCCGTTTTAATTTCGTCTGTCAAGTTGGCTAATATTCCCATAGTTAATCTACGTTGTCGTGTAAAAATGAATTGTTTGATCTCAACTGTATGTCATCATTAGAGTCATTATCTAAAGACATAGTCGAGGGAGCTTGCTCTTCTATTGGTCCATCAAGTTCAAAGCCCAAACGCTTATACGCTGGTTGGCGCTCCATCTCTTCAATACGGTTGATGTTGTTGTTAAAAGTATAATTGAACTGTTTTAATTGTTCTTTTCTCTTTTCGTTTTGAAGGGATATACTCTCACGGATCGATTGATCAAAAGGGCTTGAGCCTTCTGGCAACTTGTTAAGAACAGTAGCTTCTGGTGTTTCTGCAATTACTTCAAGTTCAATCTCGTTTATCTCTGCTGGGGCGCTTTCCTCTTTTTTCGCTGTAGAAGTTTCTTCTTCTATTTCTTCTAACTGAAAGACCGTGGCAAAAGATTCTTCTGCTTCTTCTGTGAGAGTTTCAACTTGCGCTACCTCATCTTCTTTTTGAAGGGGTAATTCAAACTCAAATTGAATTTGCTGTCGCACTTCGCTTTCGATCAATTCGTGATCGACTACTTCAATTTCATTCAAGGTAGTATTAACTTCATTAAAAACAAAATCATCTTCTAAAGAAACTTCTTCTGCTGGAGTAGCTGTCTCTGCATGAGGAATTACTTGGTCTGCAATGACCTCTATCTCGGTAATTTCGTTTGTAGTTGGAATGATAGGATCAACTTCTGGCGCTACTACAAGAGGGTCATCTACTTCAATGGCTTGAAGGGGGGTAATTACTTCATAGTCATTCACCTTAATCGCATTGATTGTTGCTTGATCAAGGGGTGCTTCTTCGTGTGCAGGTTTAAACACAGGCATTTCTTCTACTTCTTCTTCAAGCTTGTATTTTACAATAGGCTCTTTAGAAGGAGTTTCCTCAATGGGAGCCTCGAAAATATTTTGAGGCGCTTTTGCTTCGGTCAAATCATGGACTAGGGGTTGCTCTTCTTCCAGGGGGTGGATGATTTTTTTCGCTTCGGTATTGACTATTTGATGTTGTTGTTCAGAATTAAATCCTGTTGCAATAATCGTCACAGATATACTGTTCCCCAGGGCGGGATCTTCTCCCACTCCCATAATGATGTTGGTATTATTCCCAGCTTCGGTTTGGATAAAGTCGTTGATTTCTCCAATCTCGTCTATGGTGATTTCTTCTTCTCCAGAAACAATTAACAGGAGTACATTTTTACAGCCTGAGATTTTATTATCGTTCAATAATGGAGAATCTAGTGCCTTGACAATGGATTCTTGCGCGCGATTTGCCCCTTCTGCAGTAGCAGAACCCATGATGGCAGAACCACAATTACTCAAGACCGTTTTTGCGTCTTTTAGGTCAATATTCTGGGTGTAGTGATGGGTAATTACTTCTGCAATTCCTCGTGCGGCAGTCGCTAAGACTTCGTCTGCTTTGGCGAAGCCCGCCTTAAAGCCTAAATTTCCATACACTTCTCTAAGCTTATTGTTGTTAATAACGATAAGAGAATCTACACTTGACTTTAATTCTTCCAGCCCTTTTTGAGCTTGCTCTAGACGAATTTTTCCTTCAAATTGGAAAGGCATAGTAACGATTCCAACGGTTAGAATATCCATTTCGCGTGCCATTTTAGCTATGATAGGCGCAGCACCTGTTCCCGTTCCGCCACCCATCCCGGCAGTGATAAAAATCATTTTTGTCTGGGTAGACAGTAGGGTCTTTACATCTTCTAAACTTTCTTGTGCAGCTTGTCTCCCAACATCTGGATTTGCTCCAGCTCCCAGACCTTCTGTCAAAGATGCTCCCAACTGAATTTTAATGGGCACAGCACTTTTCTCTAGGGCCTGCGAATCTGTATTACAAATGACAAAATCAACTCCCATGATTCCTTGCTGGAACATGTAGTTAATGGCATTTCCGCCGCCGCCGCCAATTCCAATGACCTTGATCACATTACTGCGATTTTTAGGCAGATCAAAATTAAAATTCCCTGGGATGCTATCCATGGTTATATCTGACATGTGCTTTTCTTTAGGCTTTATCTAAAAATTCTTTAAACTTATCTGTCCATTGTTCAAAAATGGAATTTCTGTTCTTTGGTGCTATAGCTTGAACAACTTCTTCTTCAGCTGCATTTTTTTCTACTGCTTCTTCTTGATTCTCTGGCATTACTTCTAACGGCATTTTATCTAAGGCTGTCATAAGAAGACCCACCGCAGTAGAAAAAGTAGGACTGGTTGTTGACTCGTCTGAATCTCCAGCCAGGTGTTCGTTAGGATAGCCCACACGGGTATCCATTCCAGTGATGTATTCTACTAATTGTTTGAGGTGTTTTAGTTGACTTCCTCCACCGGTTAATACAATCCCAGCGATTAATTTTTTCTTTTGGTCATCGTGACCATAGTTTTTAATTTCTAAGAAACACTGCTCGATGATTTCGATTACTCTTGCATTGATAATTTTCGAAAGTGTCTTTAAAGAAATCTCTTTTGGATCACGACCGCGCAAACCAGGGATAGAGACAATCTCTGTCTCTTTATTTTCTCCTGGCCATGCTGAACCAAATTTAATTTTGAGTAATTCTGCTTGCTTTTGAATAATCGAACAGCCTTCTTTGATATCTTCTGTAATAACATTTCCACCAAAAGGAATTACTGCTGTGTGACGAATGATTCCATCTTTAAAAATAGCCAGGTCTGTTGTTCCCCCACCTATGTCGATTAATGCTACTCCGGCTTCTTTTTCTTCTTGACTTAGAACTGCATCTGAAGAGGCAATGGGCTCTAAGGTAATTTTACCCATTTCTAAGCCAGCACTTTTAATACATCGGCCAATATTTCGAATGGAAGATACTTGCCCAACCACTACGTGGAAGTTCGCTTCTAAACGCCCACCATACATCCCTATGGGTTCTTTAATCTCTGCTTGTCCATCAACTTTGTACTCTTGCGGAAGAACATGAATAATTTCTTCTCCTGGAAGCATCACAAGTTTATGCACTTGATTAATGAGGGTTTCAATATCCTGCTCGTTGATCACCTCGTCTGCATTTTCTCTTGTGATATAGTCACTGTGCTGCAAACTTCTTATGTGCTGTCCAGCGATACCTACCACTACATCACTAATGGTAACACCAGACTTCACTTCGGCTTCTAAGGTAGCTTGTTGAATCGATTGAATGGTCTGGGTGATGTTATTGACCACACCGCGGTGAACGCCTAAACTTTGTGATTTTCCTATCCCTAGAATTTCCACTTTGTCAAATTCGTTTTTTTGACCGACCATGGCGACAATCTTTGTTGTACCAATATCAAGTCCAACGGCAATTTTCTTATTTTCCATATCCTTAGTATTAACGGGCAACGACCTGATTTTCATAGGTCAGATTGATCCGGTTAAATGTTTTTTCTTTGTTTTTCGTTGCATAAGCACAAAAGCGCTTTAGCTTCTCCACCTTTTGATCAAAGGCGCTGTTCTGGCCCCATACTACCTCAAAGGGGTAAGAACGTAATCCAATTATAAATGCATTGTTTTCCCATTGATAGTCAATCACTTCATCGGCTAAAAAAGCATCTGAAGATAATCTCGAAATCAATTGAACTAATGCGTGCATATTTTCTTCCTTTAACTCACCATAAAAAAGAGGCACTTTAGCTGTAAACCGTTCTGATAACGGTATTTTTTGTACAGCCTCATCGAGATAAAAGCTTGTATTGGCCTGAATGCGAACAATGGGCAGTCGTTCTTCTATTTCGATGTAAAGTTTCCCCTGAGGAACGGTGTATAGTTCAGCATTTTTAATCACAGGATGATTGATAAATTGCTGCTCTACCTTATTCAAAGCTACCATATCTTTTTGCTGAAAAAACAAACTGTCGTTGCTTTGTATCAACAATTTATTAACGATTTCTTTGTTTAAAAATCGTGCGTTTTTTCCTTTAAAAACAACCTCTACTGAATTGATTATATGATCTTTAGACCTTAACTGAGTCAAAACAATACTGCCAGTCAAAAGGGCCAGTATCAAAGACAAATAGTAAATTTCAGATCGATCCATGCTGCTGTAATTTTTCCTTTAAGACGTTCAATTCTAAGCCAATATCTCCCGCACCAAGGATGACTTTTATGCGCTGTGGAAGGGAATCAATCTTTTCTCTAAGCTGGGTCTTATCCACCACCTCAACTTGAGTTTCTGGAGAGATTATTTCGGCTAAAGCCGAAGAAGTCATCCCTGCAATGGGCAATTCTCTTGCTGGATAAATGGGCAATAGTATTACGCGATCAAATAATTGTAAAACCGCTGCAAAATCTTGCATAAAATCTTGGGTTCTAGAAAATAAATGCGGTTGAAAAACAACACATTTTTCTTCTTCTGGATAGGCGTTTTCAAGGGTATCATAGACCGCTCTAATTTCTGTAGGATGATGAGCATAGTCATCGATAAGTATGTGATTGGATGTAGATAAAATTAATTGCAAGCGTCTTTCTACTCCCTTAAAAGAGGCTAATGCTGCCACAAGTCGTTCTTCAGATAAACCGTATTGAGATGCCATGGCGAAAGCTGCCAACGCATTGGATAAATTGTGTAACCCCAACTGACTAAAATAAACCTCACGGTACACTTTATTTGGTGTATGCAAATCAAATTGATATCCAAAACCTTTTGCTTTTATTCCCTCTGCAAAATAATCTGCTTCTTCCTCTATGCTATAGGTTAGGCCAGATAAAGGCACTTTTTTTTCAACTACTTTTACCGCAGTAATTTTATCAGAAAAAGCGCGATAAGCCGCAACCACCTCAGCTTCTGTACCATAAATATCTAAATGGTCTGCATCGACAGAAGTAACACACCCTATTGTGGGAGATAGCTGTAAGAAAGAACGGTCAAATTCATCGGCTTCTACTAAGATGGTATCGAAACCCGTCGACAACAAATTGGTTTTATTCTGATTCAAAACACCCCCAATAAAAGCAGTAAATGATTCTCCTAATGAAGAAAATAGATGAGCTAAAATAGCCGTAGTGGTTGTTTTACCATGGGTTCCTGCCACTGCTAATGTGGGCTTGTCTTTTGTTAATTCCCCAAGAAAAACAGATCGCTTTACCACACTATTCCCTTGCTGGTCAAAAAAATCTTTTTGAGGATGTCCTTCTGGAATTGCAGGAGTATAAATCACTTTTGTCCCTAGAGTGCTAAAGGCAGCTGGGAGCGCTTTGACATTTTGATCAAAAACAACAGTTGCCCCTTCTTCGATCAAAGCAGCTGTAATTCGAGACGGAGTTTTATCGTACCCTCCTACTTCACATCCTTGCTGTAATAAAAAGCGTGCAATAGAAGACATTCCTATTCCCCCTATTCCAATAAAATAAAACGGCTGCTTTTTCATTTATGCTTCTACAGGTTATTGATAATTTTAATTATTTCTTTGGTTGCTTCTGGTTTTGCCATTAGACGAATGTTTTTTTTTAGTTCGAGTTGTTTTTTAGGCGACTCTACAACCGCTCTAAAAACAGTTTCAAAAGATTGATCTAGGTCTTTTTCTTCAATCAAAATGGCCGCATTTTGTCTTACTAAAGCGTTCGCATTGTGGAATTGATGATTCTCTGCTACATTAGGCGAGGGAATTAACAGGGTTGTTTTACCCACTAAGCACAATTCTGAAACACTGGCCGCCCCTGCACGAGAAATAATAATATCTGCTATACTGTACAGCAAGTTCATTTCTTTGATAAAAGGGTATATTTTTATGCGGTCTGTGGCCAGTTGCTGATAGCGATCGAAATACAGTTTTCCGCACTGCCAAATCACGTCAAGATCCAAGGAATTAAACAACTCCAGCTGAGTTGCTACTAACTCATTAATTCGTTGTGCTCCTAAGCTTCCTCCTAAAATTACCAATTGTTTTCGGTTTCCGCTAAGGCCAAAATGTTTTAAGGCTTGGTCTTTTAATCCTTCAATTTGAAGCAGAGAACTGCGTAAGGGATTTCCTGTGTAGGAAATTTTTTCCTTCGGAAAAAAACGCTCCATCCCTGGATAGGCCACGGCAATGGCATTCGCTTTTTTCGCTAAGAGTTTATTGGTTATCCCTGGGTAGGAATTCTGTTCCTGCAGCAAGGTCTTGCTTCCCATTAGGTTTCCCATAAACAGCATTGGTCCACTGGCAAAACCACCTGTCCCAATGAGTACATCTGGACGATATCTCACCCAAATCAATAAGGACTGTAGCAGACTTATGCCCAATTTTAATGGGAATAATATATTGCGCCATAACTGTTTTCGCTGTAAGCCAGAAATCCAAATACCGTGTATGTTATAGGCCGCTTGTGGCACTTTTTCCATTTCCATTTTTCCAGATGCCCCAACAAAAATAATTTGCGCAGATGGATCTTGCGCTTTGAGCCCATCGGCTATAGCAATTGCGGGATAAATATGTCCCCCAGTACCTCCTCCAGAAATAATGTATTTAGATGGTTTCACTTAAAACGGCTAAAGGATTATCTTGGTTGACTTCTTTTTGCTCTTCTTCTTGCTTAACAGAAGCTACACTTGCACTTAGAATTACTCCAAAGGCAAAGCAGGTCATCAAGGCAGCAGTCCCACCACTACTAATCATGGGCAAGGTCTGCCCCGTTACTGGAAAGACATTTAGAGCCACCCCTATATTGATAAAGGCTTGAACAATCACAGGCAGACCCACGCCTATCACTAAAAGTTTTCCGTAGACTGTATTCGCCCTTCTAGCAATTAGCATTAGGCGAAACAAAATAATGAGATATAGAGAAATAACAACTACTCCACCCACTAAACCAAACTCTTCTACAATAATGGCATAGATAAAATCTGAACTACTTTGAGGTAAAAAGTTTTTCATAACACTTTTTCCTACACCTAATCCAGTTACTCCACCAGTAGCAATGGCAATCTTAGCACGTTCAACTTGATAATTTCCAGATCCACCTTCAACCGGTGAAGAAAAATTTTCTATACGACTCACCCAAGTATCAATCCGGTTAGGCGTTGCATCTGGAAAAGCTTTTGCTGCTAAAACAAATAAGGTAAAAGCCACCAAACCGATTCCTAGTATAACTAATAAATGTTTAAAAGGATATCCCCCAAAAAAGCACAATAAAAACACCATGGTAAAAACAATCACCGCAGTCGATAAATTCGCTGGCAAAATAAGCGCAATAACTATCCCAACTGGTAACCACAGTGGTAAAAGTGTTTGCTCGAAACGCAATTGCTGACCCATAGTCTTATCTAAATACCGCGCCACATACATCATTAAAATCAAGGAAGCCAAGGTGGAAGTTTGAAAACCTATTCCTACAAAGGGAATCCTTATCCATCGACTGGCATTTGCCCCACCAATTACAGCGCCCTGTGAAACTGTATAAATCAATAATAAGATTACAATAGGTAACATCAATATAGAAAGCCCTTTAAAATAATGATATGGAATGCGATGTATCACTATCATAACCGCAAAACCCATAACAAGGATTATCATGTGCTTAAATAAATGTTGCCAAGGCGTTCCATTGCCCACTACATAGCTCAAATTGGAACTTGCACTAAACACAGGAAAAAAAGAAAATATTGCTAGTAGAGCTAGAAAGCCCCACAGCGCTAAATCTCCCTGTATGAGTTTGTTATTACTTTTCATTAAAGTCCTCTTACCGCTTCTTTAAATTGATTCCCGCGATCTTCATAATTTTTAAATAAATCAAAGCTTGCACAAGCAGGAGACAACAACACATACTCGCGCTTATCTGCTAATTGATGCGCCATTTTAACCGCCTCACGCATGGACTGTGTCTCAACTAAAAGATCTACTACTGGGGAAAAAGATTCAATGATTTTATCATTATCTACCCCTAAACAAATAATTGCTTTTACCTTTTCTCTTACGAGAGGTAAGAGAGAAGAATAATCGTTGCCTTTATCTACTCCACCTACAATCCATACGGTCTGCCCTTCCATGCTCTCTAAAGCATAAAAAGTAGCGTTGACATTTGTCGCTTTTGAATCGTTGATATAAGTTCTGTTTTGAATCTTTAACACACGCTCTAAACGGTGCTCTACCGCTGTAAAGCTCAATAAACTGTTGCGAATAGAATCTTTACTAATATCCAATAAACTCGCGACAGAAGCAGCTGCCATGGCATTGAGTAAATTGTGTCTCCCTTGAAGCGGGAATTGTGTAGTGTTAATCATAGTGGTTGTATTTGTAGTGTTAATTTTTATGGTTTCGTCTTGAAAAGTTGCTCCAGGCTGTGTTACCACAGTCATCCCAAAAGGGAATTTTTTAGCTGCAGAATTAGTTTGTTCAATGGCAAGTTTTAACTGGGCATCATCTGCGTTAAAAAGTAAAAACTGATCTTCGGTTTGATTCATGGTCAATCGAAGTTTTGAAGCGACATATTGTGAAAAGTCGTAGTTGTATCGATCTAAATGATCTGGAGTAATATTTGTAATCACCCCAATAGAAGGGGCAAAACTGTGGATATCATCTAATTGAAAACTGCTAATCTCTAACACATAATAATCAAAGTCATGCTGGGCCACTTGCTGCGCAAAACTTGTCCCAATATTCCCCGCAAGACCAACATTCAAACCTGCTTTTTCTAATATATGATAAATCAATAAGGTCGTAGTGGTCTTACCATTACTCCCCGTAATACCGATAATGGTTGCTGGCGTAAACTTACTGGCAAATTCAATTTCAGATTGAATGACAATCCCAGCTGCGCGAATGGACTTTACAATCTCAACATGCGCTGGAATTCCGGGACTTTTCATTACAAGATCTGCTTGTAAAATCTCTGCCGTAGAATGGGTTTTTTCCTCCCAGCGAATTCCCTTTTGATCAAAAAGTGATTTTATTTCGGGCGCAATACTAGCCGCATCAGACACCAAGACGTCATAGCCCTTTTGTTGCGCTAAAATTGCTGTGCCCTTGCCGCTTTCGCCTGCCCCTAAAATCACCATTTTTTTCATTAGTGCAGTTTCAAGGTTACAATGGTTAAAATGCTTAATAGAATTCCCACAATCCAAAAACGGGCTACAATCTTACTTTCGTGGTACCCCTTTTTTTGATAATGGTGATGAATAGGCGACATTAAAAAAATACGTTGCCCTACTCCTGTTTTCTTTTTGGTGTACTTGAAATAACTTACCTGTAAAACCACCGATAAATTTTCAATCAAGAAAATCCCGCATAAAAGCGGTAACAATAATTCTTTGCGAATCATCAAAGCAATAACAGAAATGATCGCCCCTATGGTCAAACTCCCCGTATCTCCCATGAAAACTTGTGCAGGAAATGTATTATACCATAAAAACCCTATCAATGCCCCTAAAAAGGCAGCGACAAAGATGGTAATCTCCCCCGCATTTGGGATATACATTATATTAAGGTAATCTGAAAAAATAACGTTCCCTGATACCCAAGCAAAGATTCCAAGAGTAAAGACCATGATCGCAGAACTACCTGCGGCTAGACCGTCTATTCCATCGGTTAAATTAGCTCCATTAGAAATCGCTGTGATGATAAAAACTACAATGGGAATGAAGATCAACCAACTAAGGTGTTCTACCCCGGGAATCCAATTGATCAATTCGGCATAATCAAATTCGTTGTTTTTAAACATCGGGATAGTTGTGATGGTTGATTTTTCTTCAGCATAAAATGCTGAAGTCTTTTGTGCCACCTTTTCTATTTGAACGGGAATCTCTTGACGAACCGTTACTTTAGGATGGAAATATAGCGTTGCACCCACAACAATCCCTAAAGCAATTTGACCCAGAATCTTAAACTTTCCTTTAAGACCTTCTTTGTCTTTTTTAAAGATTTTGATGTAATCATCTATAAAACCTATTGTTCCCATCCAAAGGGTGGTAAACAACAATAATAAAATGTAAATGTTATCGAGCTTAGCTAATAAGAGTACAGGGATAATGGTCGTAAAAATGATAATAATTCCCCCCATAGTTGGGGTTCCCGCTTTTTCGTTTTGCCCCTCTAGTCCTAGGTCGCGAATACTTTCTCCAATTTGTTGTTTTCTTAAAAAATCAATGATTCTTTTACCAAAAAAAGTTGAAAACAAAAGAGATAAAAGCGCTGCAATAGCCGCTCTAAATGATAGGAATTGAAACAAGCTTGCCCCAGGGAACTGGTACTGTGCTTCTAGAAAGTCAAATAAATAATACAACATACTAAAACAATTGTTTACAGATTTCGTTTACGATTAAATAATCGTCAAAGGGCGTTTTTACCCCATTTATCTCTTGATAATTTTCATGGCCTTTTCCAGCAATTAATAACACATCTCCTTCAGTCAATTCCATGCAAGCTGCTTTGATAGCCGCTTTTCGCTGAGTTATCCTTAGGGTCTTTTTAAAATCTTCTGGGGCTACGCCAGCTTCCATTTGATCAATAATCACTTCTGGATCTTCGTCTCTGGGGTTATCTGAGGTAAAAATGACTTTATCGCTATAAGTCGCTGCAACCTTTGCCATGATGGGCCTTTTTTCTTGATCTCTATTTCCTCCACAACCAACAATGGTGAGGAGCGTTTCATTCTTTGTTCTTATTTTACCGATGGTCTGTAGTACGTTTTCTAAAGCATCTGGAGTGTGAGCATAGTCCACTATCACCGTAGCCTTATTTGGTGTAGTATAGGTTTGGAACCTGCCTTTGACATTCTTTAAAGCACTAATGATGGAAAGGGTTTCCATTTCTTCTAATTCCATTAAGTGCGCAACAGCAAAAACTGCTAATAAGTTAGAAGCGTTAAATTGCCCCACTAAGGTGGTCCACACTTCTTGTTGATTGATCTGCAATAACATTCCAGAAAACTGTGTCTCTATAACCTTAGCCTGGTAATCAGCATAATTATTTAAGCCAAAACTGTATTGGCTCGCAACACAATTTTGTAGCATATATAGCCCGTTTTTATCATCTGCATTTGTCAAGGCAAAAGCTGTTTTAGGCAGATAATCAAAGAATTGTTTTTTTACATCTCTATAGGCAAAAAAAGATTTGTGATAATCTAAATGGTCATGGCTAAGATTTGTAAATACTCCCCCAGCAAAGTACAAGCCTTTGATACGATCTTGAGAAATCCCATGGGATGAAACCTCCATAAAACAAACTTTTACACCAGCCTCGACCATTGCTTTTAAATGTGCATTAATCTGTAAAGGGTCTGGTGTTGTGAGCGTCGTAGGAATTTCTTTAGATAAATACTTGACTACTATGGTTGATAGCAGTCCTGTAGCATACCCCGCCTTTTCAAACAAATGGTGTAATAAAGAAGTGGTCGTGGTTTTTCCATTGGTTCCAGTCACCCCAACTAACTTTAATGCTTTTGAGGGTTGATCATAATAATTAGAAGCTAAAATCGCTAAAGCCGCTCGACTATTCTTTGTTGCAATCCAAACGATATCCTCTGGAAAATGCTCTGGTTTTTGTTCTCCAATCACTGCAATAGCACCCTTAGCAATGGCCTTATCAATATAATGGTGACCATCAACAGTATCCCCTTGAATCGCAACAAATAAATCTCCATACTTAATAACCCTTGAATCAAAAACGATTTGCTTTATCTCTATATCTGTTCGCCCTTGTGTCGCTTCAATTTGCACCCCAAAAAGTAAATCCTTCAACTGCTTCATGATAATTCTAATGTGATGGTTGAATTTGATTTAATCGCGCTTCCAGACCGCAGGGACTGACGCTTAACCTTTCCCTTCCCTTTAAGGGTAACTCTTAACCCCATTCGTTCTAAAATAGCTAAGGCTTCCATGGCGGGCATCCCTTTTACATTAGGCACCTTTTGGGTTAAAATAATTTCCTCTGTTGGGATGATTTTTCTAGAGTTTTGGAGTAAAGAGTCGACGGCAACCAATACTTCTTTAGGAGTGGAATAATACATCTTTCGGGCAATCTCTTTAAAGACAGGAGCCGCCACTGTAGCCCCATAATATCCCTTTCTTTTATTGGGCTTATAAACTAAAACAATGGCAGAATACTCTGGATTTTCAGCGGGAAAATAGCCCACAAAACTAGAGATATACTGCATGTTGTCTGTAGTATAATCTACTTGACATGTACCCGTTTTACCGGCCATAGTAAATGCTTTATCTTTAATACGATAAGCTGTTCCCCATTTCTTATCAACCACGTTAAACATCATCTCTCTTACTTTAGTCAAGGTTTCTTGCGAACATATAGAGGGATTGATCACTTCTTTTTCAAAATATTTGACCGTTTGCTTGTCTGTCGATTGAATTTTTTCAATAAATCGTGGTTTGACCATTTCGCCATTATTGGCTACAGCATTGTAAAAAGCAAGCATTTGTAAAGGAGTCAACTCAACCCCATAACCATAGGCCATCCAGGGGAGGGTGATTCCGTTCCAACTTTTATCTGTAGGATAAGGGATTTTGGGTTGTCCTTCCCCTAGAATGGACACGCCCAACTTCTCATTAAGCCCCATATTGTATAGGCGATCGATAAACTTTCTCGGCCGATTTTTATAATGATCATTGACCATTTGAACGATTCCAGTGTTAGAGGAAACTTCAAATGCTTTAGAGAATGGAATCAACCCATAGCCTCCCTTGCGAGAGTCTCTCACTTTGTATTGCTTGTAAAAAGTGAGTAAACCATTTTTTGTGTCTACAAGCTCGTGGGGCTTGACTACTTTATCTTCAAGTGCAGCAATCATGGCCATCAACTTAAAGGTTGAGCCAGGCTCATAGGTGGTGCCTACAGCATAGTTTAGTTTTTCAAAGTATTTTCCCTTTTCAGTTCGGGCAAGGTTAGCAATAGCTTTGACTGCACCCGTCTTTGTTTCCATGACTACTACTGAACCGTGTTCTGCTTCATACTCCTCCAATTGACGCAATAAGGCATGATGGGCAACATCTTGAATATTAACATTGATTGTGGTAAAGACATCATACCCTTCTGTAGGTTCTTTTTCATTATTATCGTTGATGGGCTTCCATTGACCGTTCGCGATTTTCTGTTTTAATCTTCTGCCGTTTTCTCCTTTTAAATATTGACTAAACGCACCTTCTAAACCAACACGTAAAAAATTTCCTGCAGGGTCTGGTTTTTCATAGCCGATGGTTCGCTCGGCAATTTTTCCAATAGGGTGCTCTCTAATTAATTTTGATTCAACAATCAAACCTCCCCTCAATGAAGGCAAAGAAAAAAGAGGAAGTTGTTTGATTTGTTGATATTCAGAATAGGTTAAGTTCCGCGCTATAAGCGTGTATCTATTGCCAGTTCGCTTTGCTTTTTCAAGCAACGCTAAACAAGTATTGACTGTTTTGCCTAACAATGGAGAAAGGCCTTTAGCCAATTCTTTTTTGTGGGTTTTAAATCTTTTATCACTCACCACTTTAGCATCCCATCTTATCTCATATTGAGGTACTGTGGTCGCTAAAAGGCTTTGATCATCGGCATATATATTTCCACGACTAGGAGCTAAAACAAAATTCTTCACTGTTCTTTGTTTCGCTAAAGCGCGATAATGATCCCCTTCTTGCGTCTGGATAAAGATCAATTTCCCGACTAAAACAAAAGCAAAAAGAAATAGCCCTACTACAAATAAGTAGAAACGATTCATGATTTGTTTTTCGTTTGCTTCCATTAATCTAATCGCTTTAATTTTATTGGAGGTGCTGTCGCTGGACCTACTCCCTTTTCTGCTAAACGACTCACCACTCTTGATTCCATCTTTAGTCGCATTAAGTTGGAACGTGTTTCTACAAACTCGCTCTTCACCTCTTTAATCTCTGCGTTTAATCGAGCGATAGTATAAATCTTCCTATCGGCACTATGCCCACTAGCAATGATGACTAAGGCTAAAAATGACAAGAACAAAAGCATACGCCAGTTTTTCAACGCATCGTCTTTAATCAAAAACTCTAAATTCAACAAGGCTAATAACTGATTCATAACTTCTTTGCAATTCTTAGTTTAGCACTTCGCGCTCTACTGTTGCGCTTTATCTCATCTTGATCTGGCACGATTAAACCCCCCACTTTTTTTAGTGGACAATCTCTATTTCCAAAAAAGTCTTGGGGCGCCTGCCCTTCAAAAACTCCTTCCCTTATATATCGCTTAACTAAGCGATCTTCTAAAGAGTGATAAGCAATACAGACTAAACGACCCTCTTCTACAAGCAAATCGGTACTTTGAATAAGGAAAGTTTTAATCACCTCTAACTCTTGGTTTACTTCAATTCGAATGGCTTGAAATACCTGCGCTAGGGCTTTGTTTAAAAAACGTTCTGGGATTAAAGGTTTTAAAAGCTCAATTAAAGCTTGAGTAGTTACAATGGGCTGTTCTTCTCTGGCAGCTACAATCTGCTCTGCAATTCTATAGGCCCCTTTAACTTCGCCATAATTCTTCAAGATAGCCGTTAAGGCTTCGAGAGAGTATTGATTCACCACCTGTGTGGCATCTAATTCCCCCTCTTGATCCATGCGCATGTCAAGTGGTCCATCAAAACGAATAGAAAAACCTCTTTGCTCTGCATCAAACTGGTGAGAAGAAACCCCAAAATCTGCTAAAACACCATTGAGCTGTTTGACACCGTATAATTTAAGGTAACGCTTGATATCTTTAAAATTGGCTTCGATTAAAGTAAATCGATCATCCTTCAAGGCATTGAACTGTGCATCTTGATCTTGATCAAAAGCAAACAAGCGCCCTTCAGGGGCGAGCTGGATTAAAATTTCTTGGGAATGTCCTCCCCCACCAAAAGTAGCATCGACATAGACTCCTTTGGGGTCGGTGATAAGGGCCGTTACAGACGGCTGCAATAATACTGGATCATGATAGCTAGTCTTCGTCATCTTTATCCCCCATTACTTCTTCTGCAAGTGCACCAAAATCAACTGTTGCCTCGCTTATCGCATCTTCATATCTCGTTTTATCCCAAACCTCTAAAATATTTACAGCAGAAGAAATCACAATCTCGCGACTTATTCCAGCATGTTGCACCAAGTCTTTTGGGACAAGTAAACGGCCTGAAGCATCTATTTCAACAAGACGAACTCCAGCAGTAAAACGACGTATGAAATCATTGTTCTTTTTATTAAAACGATTGAGTTTATTCACTTTCTCCATCAACGCTTCCCACTGTTTAAGGGGGTATAATTCTAAACAGGCGTTAAATACAGCTCTTTTCAATACAAATCCATCGTGAAGCACCTCGGCCAACTGCTTTTTTAAGGCAACAGGAAGCATAATACGCCCTTTGGCATCTGCTTTTAGCTCATATGTTCCTATAAAATGCTGCATTAGACTATTTAGCAATTGATTAGATCAAATATAATTTATAATTCCCACTTTTTTCCACTTAATACCACTTTGTTAATAACTTTCCCACTTTGAGGGCTAAAACACTGCGAATCAAATGATGAAAAATTAAATGGTGTGAGTCGGTATTAATCCCTATATTTGACGGCTAATGCGAATGAGCCTAAAGGCATGGAAAAAACATTAACTCAAGAAGCAGACTACACTTATTTAGAAAAGGGAGAAGGTCAACCAATCGTGATTTTACACGGTTTGATGGGAGGGCTTAGCAACTTTACAGGAGTCCTTGATTACTTTCCAGAAAATGGATATAAAGTCATTATTCCTGAATTACCCATCTACAATTTGCCTTTAAAGTCAACAAACGTTAAAGCTTTTGCAGAATATTTACATGCCTTTTTAGCTTTTAAAAACTTAAACGACGTTATCCTTTTAGGGAATTCTCTTGGAGGACATATCAGTTTAGTCTTTACAAAGACATATCCAGAACTTGTCAAAGGGCTTGTTTTAACCGGAAGCTCTGGTTTGTATGAAAACAGCATGGGAGAGAGCTACCCAAAGCGCGGTAACTATGATTATATCAAGGCTAAAAGTGAAGAGGTATTTTATGATCCCGCTGTTGCCACTAAAGAGATTGTTGACGAAGTTTTCGAAACCGTCAATGACCGTAATAAATTGATTAAAACCCTCGCTATTGCAAAGAGTGCTATTCGACACAATATGGCTAAAGATCTCCCTGAGATGCCTACGCTTACCTGCTTGATTTGGGGGAAAAACGATGGAGTTACCCCACCTGAGGTTGCTACAGAATTCAACAACTTATTGCCAAATGCCGATTTATATTGGATTGATAAATGTGGGCACGCCCCTATGATGGAACATCCAGTAATGTTTAATGAAATTCTTCACGACTGGCTTAAAGTAAAAGAATATTAAGATATCGCCATGCGCGTCACCCATTCTGAATTTGTTATCAGTAATACTGATGTAGCAAAATGCCCAAAAGAACCCTTAGCTGAATATGCTTTTATTGGTCGCTCTAATGTGGGAAAATCTTCGTTAATCAACACTCTTTGTGCGAGAAAAAACTTAGCTAAAACTTCTGGACGCCCGGGAAAAACCCAGTTAATCAATCATTTTAAAATTAACAAGAATTGGTTTTTAGTGGATTTACCCGGCTATGGCTATGCTAAGACTTCTAAAACTAATAAAAAAGCCTTTCAGCAACTCATCACCCGATATTTTGAAAAGCGCCAACAACTCATTTCTGCTTTTGTCTTAATTGACATCCGACACCAACCACAAAGAGTCGATCTTGATTTTATGGAATGGTTAGGAACAAATTACATTCCTTTTGCCATTATTTTTACAAAAGCAGATAAACTCAAGCCTCTTGCAAGAGAACGTAATATCAAGCATTATTTAGAAAAAATGAGGGAAGAAATATGGGAAGAAACGCCTCCATATTTCACCACCTCCTCTCTCCATAAAACTGGTGTAGAAGAGGTCTTGACCTATATTGATCAACTCAACAAAGAATTCAAGAACACACCTTAGGACTTTCCTTTTCGATCAATCTTTAGATTAGTGGCAAAATACTCGCAAAAGTCATTCATGGTAGCGGTCATCTTTTCATTTTGTGTAGCGCGATAAAAAGTCTGTGCCATGGTCACTAAGGATTGATGAAAGAAAACATTCATTTGATCAACCGGCATTTCTTTTACCCATAAATCCATGCGTAAGGTCTCTTGATTTTTTCCATCCCATAAGGACATTAAAAGGGCTTGTGCCTCTTCTTCATTCACCCCTCCATCTGGAGCAGACCAAACAATCTTTTCTGGGATTTTATTTTCGTCTAGCTGTACATCAATTTTAATGTGGGTACCTTTTCCTTTACTCATTACTTTGCGGGTTTATAATTTGCCTTAGCAAATAGTTCTTGTGCCGGGGTGGCTAATATCTCTTGAGGAGTTTTATCTGAATGCTTTTCGGCATAGGCTCTAACAATCTGCCAACCTAACCATTGCCCTATTTTTCCTGGACTTTCATTGTCAATCTCTAGATAAAATTTAGAAAATGGAGCAGGTTCTATAAAGCGCAATAAATAGCTTGACTGGGTTTTATATAATAGTTCGTATTCAATAAAATACTGCCATATAAAGCGTTCATTCTCTTTGACCCAATTCATCTCTTCTTTGGTATAGCTTATTTTTATCCCGTCTGAAGCATTAGGCAATAATAAGTCTTTAATATAGTATCTCTTCCCGTAGTATACCATCTGGGCGAGTAAAGTTCTGTCTGCTGGGGCGGGAACCACAGTCAATGCAAACTCATCTGCGAGATGTGCACCAAAATAATCAATATCCATATCGCGCACAATGTATTGCGGTATCCCTTCATACAAAGGATTTTTTGCCCCTAAAAAAGTATCTAATGAGATTAAGACCAAAGAGTCTGTATAAACCGTCTTATTTTGATAATCTACATTATTGGTCAATAGAACTACCCTGGGATCTTTTTCTCGGGGAAAATAATATTTGATATGCTGAAAAAGCGACTTTAATTGTTTTTTAAAAGGATCGAGCGTAGGAAAAACTGTATTAATCTCGTTTTGAAGAATAACCTGCAAACTATCTCGTTGACGTTTTAACCAAATACTATCGGGATATTGCTCAGGAAATAAATAAGGATAATCTTGCTTAAGTTGAAAAAAATCTTCTTTTGAAGCATTAAAAAATTTTTTGTCAAAGCGATCTAATTCTACCTTAACTGGGATTTTTGCAATTTCTTCTTCCACCGCATTACCAGAAGAACATGCCGAAATGGCAAAAAAAAGCGTCCCAAAAAAAAGAAATGATAAAAATGAAGGAAATTGTTGTTTCATTTTAGTAGTTTTTTTCACCCCCATCAAGAAGTTTGCTATTTTTATACAAAGTTACATGCAAAAAATAGAGTAGCGATGAAAAGTCCAGAAAAAGTAATTGACCACATTGTACAATGGTTGAATGATTATGCCGAAAATGCAAAAATGAATGGCTTTGTTGTAGGAGTATCGGGTGGAATTGACTCTGCATTAACCTCAACACTGTGCGCAAAAACAGGACGCCCTGTGATTTGCCTTGAAATGGAAATTCACCAAGAAGAAAATCAAGTTTCAAGAGCGAAGAATCACATCGCCTGGTTAGAAAATAATTTTCCAAATGTGAGTCATCATTCTTTATCGCTCTCTGGAGTTTTTGATGCTTTTAAAGAGATCCTTCCCCCTACAGATAAAACAGATCAAGCCTTTTTAAGTCTTGCGAATACAAGAGCTAGACTGCGCATGTCAACCCTTTATTATTTTGCTGCACTTCACCGTTATCTCGTGGCTGGAACGGGAAATAAAGTTGAAGATTTTGGCGTGGGTTTCTACACTAAGTATGGTGATGGCGGGGTTGACCTAAGCCCCATTGCAGACTTGATGAAGTCTGAAGTTTTTGCACTAGCCAAAGCCTTAAATATCAATGAAGAAATTCAAAAAGCAGCTCCTACAGATGGACTATGGGGAGATGATCGCACAGACGAAGATCAGCTTGGGGCTACTTACAATGAATTAGAATGGGCCATGCGCAATGTCGATACTACTCCTAACAGCTTTTCAGAGCGAGAAAAAGAAGTAATGAAGATCTTTTTAACTTTTAATCGACAAAATAAACACAAGATGGACCCCATCCCGGTTTGTGCGATTCCACAAGAGTGGCTATAAAACGCGGTTCAATTTATTTGACACTAAACGTCTTAGCTGATAGTAACTCATAACGTCTTCTAGTAAAGCTTTGTGCTCTTCTTGAGGATTCTCCATCTCAGCTTGTAGGGACTCAATTTTTCGATTCACTAAATGTTTTCGCAAACTCAAGATGGTTTCTGTCACCATTAAACCAATTTGCTGATCTCTGGTTTTGACAAAAATATTCTTCTTTTCCCATTGATGAAGATTGTACTTTTCTTCATTCATCAAAATTGTACTGACTAAACTGCTAAGCTCTGGCGTTAATGAGGGCATCAATTTATCTATTGAGAGAGTCCCTTGTGTTTGAAATTGTTCTAGCAACAGAAAGAAAAGAGCTCTAAAGTCTTCGTTGGCTAATTCAATTTCGTCTTGCTGTAGGTCTAGAAAAATTTTTTCATACACCTTTGCTTGCACTTCGGTCATCTCTTCTTCTACTTCGCTACTTTCTTCAGAAAATTGTAAGACAGCTTCTTGAAAGGTTTCTTCTCTATCTCCATAGAGCATTAATAAAGTAATTATTTGCTTCTCTAACTCGTATAATTCATCCACCTTTAGCGCTGTAGTTACCGGTTGTACCACTTGCATTTGTGGTGCATTAGGCTTTCGCTTGTTTTGAGTATTGACTTCTTTAGCTCTTTTTTGCGCTAAAGAGCTAAAGAGGACTTCTTCTGAAATCTCCATAATAGCAGCACAGCTTTGCACATATACTTCCCGCTGGATGGCATCGGGAATTTTTGCGATACTTTCTACCATATCCTTAATGGTAGCAGCCTTTTTTACCGGATCATTCTGGGCCTCTTGCATTAAGAGTGAAGCTTTAAACTGAATAAAGTCTTTGGCGTTGTCGTTAAAAAAAGCTTGAACTTCTTCTAGACTATGCAACTTTGCAAAGCTATCTGGATCTTCCCCTTCTTGAAATGAACATACTTTTACATTCATTCCTTGAGATAGAATCATGTCTATCCCACGTAAAGCAGCTCTTAGGCCTGCGGCATCTCCATCAAACAAGACTACGATGTTCTGGGTGAGACGTTGTATCAATCGTATTTGCTCCTGGGTCAATGCAGTACCAGAAGAAGATACCACATTTTTAATCCCGCGCTGGTGCATTTGAATCACATCGGTATATCCTTCGACTAAATAACAGCAATCTTCTCTAGCTATGGCTTGTTTTGATTCATACAAACCATAAAGCAC
>JAKMGK010000020.1 GCA_022424955.1 Flavobacteriaceae bacterium | reverse complement strand
CCTGCGTGACCACCTACCCCATTCTGCATCGCAGCACCCATATCATGTACATGTCCATCCAACTCTTGATGACGAAAATAAGTGTCAATTTCTGAGGGTACAATTTGATCGGCGTCAAACTGTTCTAGTGGTTTGAATCTAATATTTTTCAAACCTAATGGCTTAAAGATACTGTCTTCAATTAATTTATCATAGGGTAAGCCAGAAGCGGTTTCGTAGTATTTCTTAAGAATATAATAGGGAAAATCTGAGTATTTATAACCCAAGGTATCCAATAATTCACTCTCCTTGATTTGGGAATACAATTCCTCTCCAAAATCTGATTTTAAATAAAGGTCATTAGCCACTGTCAAAGAAAACTTTGACGAAGATTTGGATTGATACATAAGTTTTTTTGGATAGCCTTTTTTGTTAAGGGTTTCTTTATAAAATGGAATCCAAGGTGTCAAACGCGAATAGTGAGATAACATTTCCCTTAACGAAATAGAAGCCTTATTTGAATTGCTCCACTCAGGAAGAAGTTCTGCAATAGTGGTCTCCAATGTCAGATTACCTCTTTGTACGGACTGAATAACCAGCGGTAGTGTTCCCAATATCTTTGTAAGCGAGGCCAGATCGTAAATATCGGTTGATTTTACTTGTTGCTCATTTTTATAAGTATGATGACCGAAACTTTTGCTATAAAAAATTTTTCCCTTCCGCGCAGCTAAAATATGCATTCCAGGAGTCATCATGGAATCGATAGTCTGATAGGCTAACCGATCAACTGCAGATAATAAAGTAGTGTCAAAGCCTACTTCTGCTGGACTTGAAAACCCTAATCTAAAACTTCCATCGAGATTCATCCCTGCTCCTTCTTGAAGTGATTCAGAAACATTTACGGGGAGTCTGCCACTTACAGGATGCGCTCCAAACAAAGCATCAACACTTAATTTTTGTGATATGGCACTATTTTGATAGCTCAGAAGAAGTGCATCTATACCTTTGATTCCATCAAGCGTGCTTAAAGCATAAGGTTTGACAAAGACGTCCAATATTAATGTTTTCTTAGCCGCAAGCTTTTTAATGACATTCAGCGCTTCCGTATTAAGATTAGAAGCTTTCCAAGGCGTTTCATTGGAGCGATGAAAACTAACGATTAGAGTATCCAATCCTACAGTTTTTTCTAGGGCATTTGCTACCGTAACATCATTTAGAGTATGTATCGATCCATACTTTTTTAAGTGGTTATTAAAAACTGCTGATGAGGCATCACCCAATGGTATATGCCCTAATTTCATAGTGCTTTTCAATGGAAGAATGCTGTTTTCATTTTTCAAGAGAGTCAATGCTTTTCCCATTGCTTCTGTGTACAATAAAGTGTCCAAAGGAGTATTTAGCTCATTGATCAGGTTTTCAGTCTTTATCGACTTGTAATTTGCCAATCCTACTTTGTATTTTGCCTTGAGTACTTTCTTCACAGAATGGCTAAGTCTATTTTCAGTTATTTCCCCTCTTTTATAGGCTTTCGCTATGGCTTTAATTCCTCCGGAAATATCATTTGAAATTAGCAACATATCATGCCCTGCTTTAAATGCTGTCAGATCAATATTTTTGACTTTATTGTATTTTGATACCCCCTTCATGTTCAGGGCGTCGGTTACAACCAATCCCTCAAACCCCATCTCTTCAATCAATAGTTTTTGAATAATATCGCTGGATAAAGAGCTTGGTAATCCTTTTTGGGTTAATGCCGGTACGTCAAGATGTGCTACCATCACAGATGATAAACCTGCACGAATCAATTCTCTATAGGGTGCTAGTTCTACCTTTTTGATTCGATCGGAAGAGAAAGTAACAGAGGGAAGTGTTTTATGAGAGTCTTGTGCTGTATCGCCATGACCGGGAAAGTGCTTGCCTGAGGTTAATATCCCAGCATCGTGATGCCCTTTCATTACCGCCATAGCATGCCGTATTACTCGATCTTTAGAAGCACCAAAAGACCGATTCCCAATGATAGGATTTTTGGGATTTGTATTGATGTCAAGAACTGGACTAAAGCTGTAATGAATCCCAAGACGTTTTTCTTGCTCGC
>JAKMGK010000098.1 GCA_022424955.1 Flavobacteriaceae bacterium | reverse complement strand
GGTAGACGCCAATGGTGCATTTAAGCATACTGAAGCACTTGAAAAACTTAAACGAATTAGCGATTACCAAGTCCACTCCATAGAACAACCAATAGCGATAAATCAATGGATGTCTATGGCTGAGCTGTGCTTAAAAACCCCTATTCCCATCGCTTTAGATGAAGAGTTAATCGGGCCTCACAATGCAATTGAAAAGCAAAATTTAATTTCACAAATCAAGCCTCAATACTTGATTCTAAAACCCAGTTTGTTAGGAGGCTTTAAGCAATCTAAAGTATGGATTGATATAGCCCAAAAATACAGAATCGATTGGTGGGTAACTTCTGCTTTGGAAAGTAATATAGGCCTTAATGCTATAGCCCAGTGGACTTATAGTTTGGGGGTTAGTCTGCCTCAAGGCCTCGGTACTGGATCCTTATTTACAAATAATATTGAGAGTCCTTTGATTATTGAAAAAGGTTGTTTGGGTATAGATAATTCAATAACTTGGGCTTCAATTTAAATTGAATGTTTCTAAAGCAGGTGCTTCGCTACAACAATCCCTTTTGGATGTACCTATTGGGGTCCTTTGTGATTATCATATTTAACATTTTGGGACAGTTACCCCTTACTTATGCCATAATGCAAGAGAGTGTTTCCAGTCCTGGGGGTGATCCCATGGAAATGATGCGAAATATTGACAAAAACCTGCAATTATTTCTGCTTTTAATTCCCTTTGCAATTGGTTTTTTAGGACTTTGGCTGGTAATTCGAAAGCTACACGAACGATCACTTATTAGCATAACCACCTCTAGAGAAAAAGTAGATTGGAACAGAACCTTATTCGCTTTTTTAATTTGGTCTGGGGCAACTATTTTACTGGTAGGTGTCGATTATATCATTAGTCCAGATTCTTACGAATTGAACTTTAACTTAAGGCGTTTTGCTGTGCTTTTTGTTATTGGAGCACTTTTGATTCCTATACAAACAAGTTTGGAGGAATACATTTTTAGAGGGTATTTGATGCAAGGTTTTGGGGGACTATTTAAAAATGGATGGGCACCCCTGGTCATGACTTCTTTGATTTTCGGCTGTCTTCACCTCTTTAATCCAGAAGTGGATAAATTGGGCTACGGTATTCTAGTTTATTACATAGGAACAGGACTCTTTTTGGGGATTATGACCCTTATGGATGAAGGTATTGAACTGGCATTGGGCTTTCATGCGGCAAATAATTTAGTTACTGCTCTTCTCGTGACCTCTTCCTGGACTGCTTTTCAAACTGAGTCTGTACTGATTGACGTTTCAGAACCCTCTTTGGGAGCAGAGTTAATAGTTTCTTTACTTTTATTTTATCCTTTATTTCTATCACTGATGTCCAAAAAGTACAGTTGGAGCCATTGGAAATTCAAACTCATTTCAAAATTTTAAAATGCAAATACCACATTACACTAAAATTCACAATCGCTTTTTGCTCAACGGGCTTTCATATGATCGGGAAGGCTTAAAGCAAGTTGCTTATAGTTTTATTAAAGAGGGAGATCGTTATGAGCAATACATGGGTGATTTTCTTATGGATTGGTTGGATCAGTCAGAAACTATTGTTTTGGTTACTTCAGGAACTACATCTTCTCCCAAGAGAATACGGTTTCACAAGCAGGCCATAGTAAATAGTGCCATAGCCACAGGAGAATTTTTTAATGTCGGTGTAGGTGATCGTGCTTTACACTGTTTACCCTCAAATTTTATTGCAGGTAAAATGATGCTCATAAGGGCCTTAATTCTCGGTCTTTCATTGGATTTGATTTCCCCTTCTAGAAGTCCCTTTCACAAAAACCACAAATCCTATGATTTTGTTGCGATGACCCCCATGCAAGCCTTTCATTCTTTGGATAAAATAAATCAGATTAAAACGTTGATTGTGGGTGGCGCATTTGTTTCCAAGTCTTTGCAGCAGGCCTTGTTAAGAACTAAGGTCAATGCATTTGAAACCTTTGGTATGACTGAAACACTGTCACATATTGCGGTTCGTACAATGGAGGACCCCAATTCTGAATTTCGTTGTTTACCACATGTAGAAATCTCTCAAGACGATAGGGGTTGTCTGATCGCCAGTTCAGAACTCCTTCAGGTTGATCACTTTGTAACCAATGATGCCATAGAAATTTTAGATAAAGATCGGTTTCGCCTTATCGGTAGAGTAGATGAGGTAATCAATTCAGGAGGGGTAAAGCTGCATCCACAGCAGATTGAGCGAAAACTATCCGAACTATTGTCTACGCACTTTTTTATTGGAGGAGTTAAAGACAAAGAACTCGGAGAAAAAGTAGTCTTAGCCTTGCGGTTTTCTAAAACTTTAAATGTTCAGTCTATAATTGACAAAATCAAATCATTCGATCGATTGGAGTCTTATGAATTCCCAAAAACTATCTTGATTTTACCTAACTTTGTTGAAACAGATAGCGGAAAAATCAAGAGAAAACAGACATTGGCCATTGAGCCTCTTGAAGTTTTAGACCTGTAAGACTCCCATATTGAATTTTTCCTCTGTAGCCGACTCGTTTGCAGCTTCAATTCCTGTACTTATCCACTTTCTTGTTTCTACGGGATCAATTACGGCTTCAACCCAGAGTTGGGAGGCCGCAAATAAAATATCTGTCTTTTCTTCATAACGGGATTGAATTTCCTTTTTCAAATCCTCTTCTTTTTGTGCCTGCACTTTTTTATCTGCTTTTCTTGAAGTGGCTTTTTCGATTTGCAATAGCACATTTGAGGCTTGTGCTCCACCCATAACAGCAATTTTAGCGGTTGGCCAAGCGACCATAAATCGCGGATCGAAAGAGCGTCCACACATGGCATAATTTCCAGCTCCAAAAGAATTACCCACAACTACTGTAAACTTTGGGACAACTGAATTGGCAACGGCATTGACCATTTTGGCACCGTCTTTTATGATG
>JAKMGK010000052.1 GCA_022424955.1 Flavobacteriaceae bacterium | reverse complement strand
AACTCTATGCAAGTCCGCATAAATTTGATCGACTTTATTTAATGAATGTTCGCGTATTGACTTCTGAAGACGGAGGGAAAACTTTTGTTCAATTAAAAGAAGAAAAGAAACACTCTGACAATCACGCTATCGTCTTTAAGAAAGACGATCCTAATTATATCATGTTAGGTACAGATGCTGGAATTTATGAAACATTTGATTTAGCCGAAAACTGGAGATACCATAAAAATCTCCCGCTAACACAGTACTACAAAGTAGCGGTAAACGATGCAAAACCCTTCTATCACATCTTTGGAGGAACACAAGACAATGGTTCTTCTGGTGGGCCCTCTGCTACAGACGAAAGAGAAGGGATTAGCAATAAACACTGGTATAAAACACTTTTTGCCGACGGACACCAATCTGCCACTGATCCAGAGTACAACGATATCATCTATGCAGAAACGCAACAAGGAGGATTACACCGTGTTGATTTAACCACTGGAGAACAAGTAATGGTTCAGCCTCAAGCAGGAAAGGGCGATCCACACGAACGCTTTAACTGGGATGCCCCTATTTTAGTCTCCCCACACGATCCAGCCACCCTCTACTTTGCCTCTTATCGCGTTTGGAAATCAACTAATCGCGGTGACGAATGGACCCCTATTTCTGGAGACTTAACCAGAAATGAAGAGCGCTTATCGCTTCCCATCATGGGACGCCAGCAATCCTGGGATAACCCATGGGATGTAGGGGCTATGTCTAACTACAACACTATCACCTCTTTAAGTGAATCCACTTTATTAAAGGGTTTGATCTATGCTGGGACTGATGATGGATTTATTCAAGTTACCGCAAATGGTGGAGAACAATGGACAAAAATCCCTGTTACAAAAATGGGGCTTCCTGGAAGAAGTTTTGTCAATGATATTAAAGCAGATCTTCACGACGAAAATACCGTCTATGCCGTCTTAGATAATCACAAAGAAGGAGACTTTAATCCCTATCTATACAAGAGTACTGACCGTGGTCAAACGTGGACTTCTCTATCAAAAAACCTTCCTAAAAGAACGCTATTGTGGAGAATCGTTCAAGATCATGTCAATAAAAATATTTTCTTCTTAGCAACAGAATTTGGGGTATATACTTCTTTAGATGGAGGAGTGAATTGGCAAAAATTACCGGGTACACCTAATATGTCTTTCCGCGATTTAGTGATCCAGAAAAGAGAGAATGATTTAGTAGCTGCTTCTTTTGGACGTGGCTTTTATGTGCTAGATGATTATAGTGCCTTGCGTGAAATGACTCCAGAGGCTTTAAAAACCAAAGGAAAACTCTTTCAACCCCGTACAGCAAAATGGTATATCCCAAGAAGCAATCTAGGGAATACAGGAGCTGACTTTTATATCACAAAGAATCCTGATTTTGGAGCAGTCTTCACCTACCACCTTGCAGATGATTTTAGTAGCCTCAAAAAGGAACGACAAAAAAGAGAAAAAGCTTTAAATAAAAAAGGAGCCAATATCCCATTCCCCGGTTATGTAGCCCTTGATAAAGAAAATAACGAGTCTGCTGCTAAAGTATGGCTCACTATTAAAGATGCCGATGGAAATATTATTCGTCATCTTCAAGAAAAGGCCAAAAAAGGAACTCACCGCATTGCGTGGGACCTTCGTCATGTAAGTACACAAGCCATTAATCCAAATCGCAATAATCGCAGTCGCTGGAATAGCGGGGGACCCATGGTTACCCCAGGACAATACAGCGCACAACTCTCTTTAGAGAAAGACGGAGTAGTTACTGCTATAGGAGAAGCAGTAGTAGTCGATGTTCAACCTATCCGAGAGGGTATCTTAAAAGGGGTAGACTATGCCACCCTTGACAATTATCGCAAAGAATTGACCGCAGTGCAAAATGACCTCCAACGTTTAATGGATCAGTTTGATCAAGCAGAAACAACCTTAATGGGATTAAAAATGGCGGTGAGTAAAACTCCTGCTGTACCCGCTAGCTTTGTCAAGGATTTATTTAAGGTAGAAAAAGACATGACTGCGTTAATGAGAAAAGCAGAAGGGAGTCCTGCAAGAGACGAAATAGGAGAACGCAATCCTCCTACAATTCAAAACCATATGCGGGGGGCTTATCGCGGTTTGAGCACAACCTATGGGCCTACTCCCCTACATCGAAAAAGCTTAGCTATCGCAAAAGAAATGCTGGAAGAACTTCAACCAGAAATTGAACGAATTTCAAAAACCACTCTGCCTGATTTAAGCGAAAGATTCAAACAGGCAGGAGCTCCCTATATTTTAGGAGAATAATAATAGAACCCGCTTTAAATAGCCCTTCAATGAAAATTGGAGGGCTTTTTTGTAACAAAAAAAGATTGTTCACCTCTTAAATAATAAACCTTAAATACTTTCTTATGAAATCTTTTGTCTTAACCCTTTTAGCTACTGGTTTAGTGAGTAGCTGTGTTGTTGTTTGATTCCCTGCAGAAATCAAAGTCCATGTTGACCTTCCAGAAAACATCTCAGAAGAACAAGTCGATCGCTTGATTGATAAAATCCCACCCACTGTTGGACAACGAAAAGTAAAAACACGAGTAGAAATAAGTTCAAAAGGGGGCACTACCGTAAAAGAAGAAAAAACAGAAGAAAATTACAATAAGAATCAATAAGGCGTAAAAAAAGCCCTCCAAGTTACTGGAAAGCTCTTCACTGGTTTTCTACAAACCTCTTGCACTTTTTGGTGCAAGCAACACAACATTGTTTCCCTTTCGGGTAATATTTCATGACAAATATAACTTAATTAATTCAATTGGTTGAACTATTGCGAATTATCTCTTTGGTGATTTTATGATGGTGTTGCACATGATAGAGGCAAAAAAAGAGTATTTCACGTAAGGTAAGTTTCCCTATAAGAGGGTGTGGGAGGACATAATAGTCCAAATCTTTTTCTGAACATTTTTGTGCAAGCTTGATAAATTTCTGCACAACTGTCTCATAAGCCTTAAATTGCTTTTGCCTTTTTTTAAAGGGTACTGGAGGCGGCTGAAATTGTTTTGGTGCTAGGGCGGTCATGCCATCAAGCGCTTTCAAATATCGCGCAACCAGTGCATCATATGACCTTGAAGGACGATTTGTCACTCCAAACTGAAATTTGAGCATAAAACGCGGTAATCGTAACGCAAGCACAACGGGTGCTACAGATTTTTTAATGTGCTCTAATTGTTGGCCTGGGGTCCATTTTCCTTCCCAGGAGAAATCAAATGTTTTTTGATCTAAAGCAGTTATAGTTTCTTTAAAATGATTGTGTTGAAGTGCAATTGCTTCAATCACTTCTTCTTTCTCCCAAAGGGCAGAATTACTCATAAGCTATTGTGGTCATGCTTGCGATACAAGCAGGTTTTTTAATGTCTTTTATTTCAACCTTAATCTTCCATAAAATCTTTAGGCCTCCAAATTTTTGATCTTCTACTTTTGCAAGGGTGACAATTCCTCTTAATAGTGCGCCTTCTAGCACAGGATGAGGAAATCGAACGGCATCTATTCCATAATTAAATCCCATCTTTAAAGAACTTACTTGAACTGCATCTGATAAAAATTTCGTGATCAAACCTAAAGATAAAAATCCATGGGCAATGGTCTTTTTATAAGGAGATTCTTTTGCAGCACGTTCTTGATCAGTGTGAATCCATTGATTATCATGGGTAGCTAAGGCAAAGTGATCAATCATTTGTTGGGTTACCTTTAGCCATGGGGTGGGCTCAAATGTTTTTCCTTCAGCTGCTTTAAATTCGATAAAGTCTTTGTACTTCATAGGTTAGATTTAGACTTTGAAGATAATTAAAAAGACGAAACTGTTTTTTAAGATGAGGTTATTTTCTTGTAACCCTGGTAATAAATTAAAGGATTTTTCTCTGGCGATGCAGCCAAATCTATCACCTTACAAAGCGCCAATATATGATCCCCTGCTGGGATCAACTTCTCGACTGTTGTCGCATACCATGCATGAGCATCTTCAAGTACAGGTGCTGCTTCTTTCTCAACAAATGTAGGTGGAGGATTTAAGGTGACCATTTTAGCAAAATGATTACTTACTCCTTCCATCTCTTGGGTTAAAATACTGATCCCTAAAGGATCCCCAACTTTAAGATAACTGGCCATTTGATTTTGATTCATTAAAGAAAATAAAACCAATGGCGGATCTAATGAAACCGACAAAAAAGAACTGGCGGTCATCCCGTGAACCTCTCCAGCGGGATTAACCACACTAACAATACTCACTCCCGTTGCAAAACATCCCGCAACAGTTCTAAGCTTTTTTGAATTTATTCCTTGCTTTTCCATATTTTTTTGGTAAAAATACATATCTATTCTAACCTAATAAGCAAAGGATTAAAATTGTTTTAGATTGATTTGATGTACCTTTGTACTTAAGTTTATATTCATGAATTATACCGAAGGGGATCAAGTAGATTTATTTATTGTTCGCGCTACACAGCTGGGCTATGTAGTCTTAATTGACAATGAAGCGGAAGGCTTATTGTTTAAAAGTGATGTTTTCCAACCACTACAAAAAGGAGATCAAGTAAAAGGGTATATCAAACTTATTCGAGAAGATGAAAAGATCGACGTGAGTCTTAGGCCACAAGGGTTTCGCAACGCCATTGATGCAGACTGTGATAAGATTCTCTATATTCTTAAAAAAGATAAGGTGTTAAAGCTTACAGACAAAAGCAGTCCAGAGGACATTAAATTACAACTCAATATGAGTAAAAAGGCCTTTAAAAAAGCGATTGGATTTTTATACAAAAGAAAGGTGATTCTCCTCCACGAAGATCGTGTGGAACTACTTAATTAGTCACAAGAGTATTTAGAATGCTGCCATGGGGCGTTCAAACTTTTCTTTTTCATCATCCCATTTAAAATCACCATTAATCGTGTTAGTTGAAGGATTATAGAATACTTCTAAGTATTTGACTGTTCTAACATTAACAACCTTTACCTGTGCTAATAGCACATGAAAATGGTGGTTACTGTATGGGCTTATAAATGTGGTGTAAGATTTCCATACGATATTTCTAGTATATTGTACATTAGGATATGTCGTGGCAACATACTGAGTGACTTTTTGATTAATTTCCTTCACATCTATGGGTACGAAATTGTTTTCTCCTCTATTTTTTTCTTCTTTCAAACGAATAAACCCTTCATGCGTTTCAACAAATTTATTTAGTCCTGGAGGAGTGGTTGGATTAGAAATTTCTAACGCGACTAGATCTGGTTTCCCTTGTTCTCTTTTTATTAAGGCAGGATCAAAAATAAAATCTTGTTTTTCTTCATTCCACTCAAATTCGCTCTTGACCGTTTTTAAATTTGGATCATAAATTACATTATAGAACTTGGGTTCTTCTTCTCCTGTTATCTTAAGAACAACTACAAATTTATGGTTGTGGTTTTTATAAGAATGCGTTGTAAAGGTCTCATAGGAATCCCATAGTATATTATCGATTTTCTCTACTAAATCAGGGAACTTTTCTTCAATAAAAAAATTAATTTTCATTTCTATTTCAGAAATCCCAATGGGCACGAGTTCTCCCGAAGGATTGTCTAAGCCTTGGTGTTGCTCAATAAAATGTGCGAAACCAACAATTGATTGTTGGGCCATAAGTTGACTTGAAAAGAACACTACACACAGTAATGTCGAAAAATTGGAAGTTCTCATAAGTATAGTTTTTGGGTTAAGTAGCTACTTGCCCATAATGGCATAAAAATACACTTTCTGAACAAAATGAGCAATGTCACTCTTTTTGACACTTCAATCTATCTTAATCTTAGAACTAAAAAATTGATCCTTGCTTCTATATTATTGATTCTAAACAATAGAACTATAGTATCAATTAGCGAGATAAATAAGGGCATAAAAAAAACCTTCAATTTCTTGAAGGTTCTTCAACTATTCTAGCGGTCTGGACGGGACTCGAACCCGCGACCCCCTGCGTGACAGGCAGGTATTCTAACCAGCTGAACTACCAGACCTAGAATGCGTGCAAATATACACTCCATTTTGGTTTCCCCAAATAAATTCAAGAGGAAAATAGTAAATAATTTATCTTTTTTACGCTCAAGATTAACCATCGTTACGATTTAAAATATTGTAAGTATTTCAAGGTGTGTCTTCTAAATTCTCAAAAATTTTTATATTATTTTAACATTTTCTTAACAAAAGCTTGCTTTAACTATAAACATCGACTAGTTTTGGCACGCTTGTTAAATAAACAAGTGAAATTTATTAACTATTATTAAAAGAATGAAAAAATCACATTTTAACATTTGTCGCTTTTATTGCTACATCAATTGCCTTTGCGCAAGTAGGTTGAACAATTAGTGACTCAGAAAACAATCCACTTCCTGGTGCAACAGTAGTTGTAAAAGGAACTACCACTGGAGCAACAACAGACTTCGATGGAGCATTTAATATCGATGCAAATCAAGGAGACGTACTTGTCATCTCTTTTGTTGGATTTGAAACACAAGAAGTCACTTATGACGGAAACGCACTGAGCATTGTTATGCAAGAAGGCGTTTCTTTAGACGAGGTATTGGTAACAGGTAACCGTAACAAACCAAGAACGGCAATCGACTCTGCTGTACCAATTGACAACATTCGTACTTCAGATATCCAAAATGTAGGTGAAGCTTCTATTCAAAGAGCACTTACATTTGCCATTCCATCTTTTAACGCGCAGGATCAAGCGATCTCTGATGCAACAGCTGGATTTGCTCCTGCAGATATCCGTGGATTAGGTCCATCACGTACCTTAGTATTAATCAACGGGAAACGTGTGAATCAACAAGCACAGGCTTACTTAAATAGAACACCTGGTAAAGGAGAAGTAGGGGTAAACCTTGCTGCGATCCCAATGGCTGCTATCGAGCGTGTTGAGGTACTTCGTGATGGAGCATCTTCTCAATACGGTTCAGATGCTATGGCTGGGGTAATGAACTTTATCTTAAGAAAAGATTCTGCTTTTTCTACCATTAATGCTGGTACTGGAGTTACTTCTGCTGGTGATGGTTTCCAATTTAACCTTGACTATAACACCACTTTACCATTTGGAGATGGTGGTCGTATTAACCTTACTTTAGGGTACTTAGATCAAGCCTTAACAAATCGTGCTGGATCTCCTGGATTAGCTTCTGGAGACACAAGCGCGAGTTCACCTCAACACGTTATAGATTGGGCAACAAACAACCCAACACTAGGAATGATCGTGGGTCGTCCTGATTTAAAACAAAAGAACATTTTAGTAAATATTTCTCACCCAGTTGGTGAAAATTCTGAATTCTATACCACCCACAGTTTTTCTGATCGTTGGAATCGTTCTTTTGCCTACTATCGTCACCCGGCATGGAGAGGTGATGTAGATGCTTCTCAATTTTTAGCACCAACTGGACAATTTGAAGGATATCACCCAACTTTTGAAGGATCTATCCAAGACCACTTTAACGTTATCGGATTAGATTTAGATTTAGGAAATGATTGGCGTGTTGACTTATCAGTTACCCACGGAAGCAACAGCATTGATTACACCGTTAATCGTTCTGTAAATAGATCTTACCTAGCAGAAAACGATTGGAGCCCAAGAACTTTTAAACCAGGTGGATATACATTTTCTAATGTTATTCAAAACGCAGACTTCACGAAAACCTTTAGTGATAAAGTTTCTTTCTCTGCAGGTTTAGAATTAAAAGAAGAAACCTTTGCTGCAATTAAAGGAGATCCATTCTCTCGTTGGGGATCAGGTTCAGATTCTTTCGCAGGAATTTCTTCAGAACAAGAAGGAGAGTGGTCACGTAACAACGTGGGGATTTACTCTGGTGTTGATATCGACTTTACAGAGAAACTATTGGTTTCTGTTGCAGGTCGTTATGAAGATTATTCTGATGCAGGAGACAACTTTAGCTGGAAATTAGCTTCACGTTATAAATTAAATCAAACTACTGCATTACGTGCAAGTGTTTCGACTGGATTTAGAGCACCTACTTTACACCAACAGAAAATTTCTAACACCCAGTATATTATTGTTGCTGGTTCTACAGAGCCTTTATTACAAGGAACTATTCAAAATGGTACTGCAGAAGCACGTTCTTTAGGAATTGATGACTTAACAAACGAAACTTCACAGAACTTCACTGCAGGGATTACCTTTGGGAATGGAAATGGATTTTCTGGAAGTTTAGATTTCTATAACATTAAAGTTAACGATCGTGTACTCTTTACTTCACAGATATCAGGTGAACCAGGTACTGATCTTGGAAACAGACTTCAGCAAGCAGGTGTAGTGGCTGTACAAGCATGGATCAATGCTGGTAATACAAACACTACTGGAATGGACTTTGTAATTAACTGGAAAAAAGACAACTTAAACCTTGGTTTAAACGGGAACTTTAACAAAACTACAATTGATAGTATTGACACTCCTACAGAACTTGGTTCTGTTGACATTTTTGACCGTAGAGAGCAAAGTTTAATTATTAACTCTCGCCCACGTTCAAAAGTATCTTTCACAGTTGATTATTCTGCTGACAAGTTTGAACTAGGATTGTACAACACTAATTTTGGGCCTGTAACAATTGCAAATGCAGACGCAAGTTCGACGCTTGATCAAGAATTATCTTCAAAATTGATTACTGACATGCGTGTAACCTATAAATTTACACCTAACCTAAGCTTAACAGGAATTATCAACAACGCCTTTGACGTTTATCCTGATGTCACTGACCAAAGTACTGGCGGAACAGCTGGAGGACGTTTCTTGTACTCAAGTGAAGTTTCACAACAAGGTCAATTAGGTCGTAACTATAACTTATCACTGAGATATAGATTCTAATAAATAGTTTCACTTAATAAGTAAAAAAGATCAAAAAAAAGCCCTACTGTAAAGAAGGGCTTTTTAAATTGTAAGAAAGGTTTATAAAAGTGTATCTAATGCTTGTGCATAAGTAGTTTTAGGAGCAACGCCTACTTGCCGACCTACTACTTCACCGTCTTTAAAGATTAAAACAGTAGGGATGTTTCGTACCCCATATTTAGCCGCAAATTCTTGATTGGCATCTACATCCAATTTTCCCACAACGGCTTTGCCGTCATAGTCAGAACTAATTTCTTCGATGATAGGACCTACCATACGACAAGGTCCGCACCATGCGGCCCAAAAGTCAACCATTACTGGTTTATCTGATTTTAATACTACTTCTTCAAAAGAAGCGTCGGTTATTTCTAATGCCATAATATTTATTTTAAACAAAGATATTTAATTTCACAACGCAATCATACAACTTAAATTGCTTTCTCTTATACAAACATCAACGAAGTTAATCTTTAATTGAGTTTATACATCAAGGCTTCACTTTCTAGATGAGCCAGCAGTTCATTTGAAACCGCCACTTTTTGCTTCCTACTGGGCAGGGTTAGCTTTATCTGCTCTGCATTGTGAAACACATCTACCATCAAAGCTTTATCTCCCTTATGAGACTGAACAATATCGCTAATTTGATTTATCTTTTCAGTATTGAGCTGTTGTAAATCTAATTGTAAGGTTAAGCGTTTAACATTATTCGCTAGGGTATCGTGTAACATTTCAAAGGCTACAAACTGCATTCGAGGGGCTCCTACTTTCCCTGTTTCGCGATTGCGCCAACCCTCTACAATCTTTACCCTAACGCGAATAAATCCATTGGGTATTAAAAAATGTCGGTATTTTAAATACTCTTCTCCAAAAATTTTAAACTCATATTGATCGTCAAAATCTTCTAGCTGGAAAATCGCCCAACCCTTTCCGTTTCTTGCAATTCTGTGATCTACTCCATTGACAATTCCTCCAAAACTCAGTTCACGATTGATTAGTGGATCAAGATCACTTAACACCGTTAAAGGTGCAGAAGAGAAATATTTCATCTCTCGTTTAAAATCGTCTAAAGGGTGGGCAGAAAGATAAATCCCCACCACTTCTTTCTCTTGCTTGAGCCGCTCTAAAGTCCCCCAACTATCACAAGGAGGGATTTTAATTTCTTCCACCTGCAAAGCACTGTCTTCGCCAAATAAATTGGTCTGAGACGAATTTAAACTTTCCTGGTGTTTCGCTCCATAGCGAATGGCTTTTTCTAGAAAAGTAATCCCATCCCCATCAGGATTAAAATATTGTGCCCTGTGGGTGTTTCCAAAAGAATCCATTCCTCCAGCTAGAGTTAAGTTTTCCAATGCTTTTTTATTCGCTGCGCGTAAGTCGATACGCTGGGTCAAATCGAAAATCGAACTGTATTTCCCTTCCTTTCTATTTTCGATAATGGTTTCTACAGCACCACGTCCAACACCTTTAACAGCCCCCATCCCAAAACGAATCGCTTGTTCGTCGTTTACGGTAAATTTATAAAAGGATTCATTGACATCTGGCCCCAATACATTCAGTCCCATTCTGCGACATTCTTCCATAAAAAAGGTGACCTGCTTGATGTCGTTCATATTGTTTGACAACACTGCCGCCATATATTCGGCAGGATAATGGGCTTTTAAATTGGCGGTTTGGTATCCAATCCAAGCATAGCATGTAGAGTGAGATTTGTTAAAAGCATAGGCGGCAAAGGCTTCCCAGTCTTTCCAGATTTTTTCTAACACCTCTTCGGGGTGACCATTGGCTTTCCCCCCATCAATAAACTGCGGTTTTAGCTTTTGCAGTAAAGCAAAAATCTTTTTCCCCATCGCTTTTCGCAATACATCGGCGTCCCCCTTTGAAAAACCAGCTAGCTTTTGCGACAAAAGCATTACTTGCTCTTGGTAAACGGTAATTCCATAGGTCTCTTCTAAGTATTCCTCCATCGCAGGAAGATCATAAGCGATCTCTTCGTTCCCATTTTTTCGATCGACAAAACTAGGAATATACTCTAGGGGACCCGGGCGATAAAGCGCGTTCATTGCAATCAAATCGGCAAAAACGGTGGGTTTTAAATCTTTGAGGTACTTCTGCATCCCAGCAGATTCATATTGGAAAATTCCAACCGTTTCTCCACGCTGAAAAAGCTCATATGTCTTGACATCATCTAAGGGAAAACTATCTGGATCTAAATCAATATTGTGCTTGTACTTGACCAGTTTGACGGTATCTTTGATCAAGGTCAGGGTTTTGAGTCCCAAGAAATCCATCTTTAACAAACCAGCATCTTCTACCACCGAGTTATCAAACTGAGTCACATAAAGGTCCGAGTCTTTGGCGGTAGCGACGGGAACAAATTGGGTAATATCGTCTGGCGTAATGATTACCCCACAGGCGTGAATACCAGTATTTCGCAAAGATCCTTCCAGCACTTTAGCTTGTTGAATGGTTTCTCCTGAAAGACTTTCTTCCTCGGCTAAATTTTTAATTTCGTTGACCCGGAGCACTTCTTCGGCTCTTAGCTTTTCTTTTAATTCTTTGTCAGAAAGATCAAAGATTTTACCCAGTTTCATATTGGGCAACAACTTAGCAATACGATCGGCTTCGCCCAAAGGTAAATCCAGCACCCTTGCCGTATCTCGAATAGAAGATTTAGCTGCCATCGTTCCGTAGGTAATAATTTGCGCTACTTGATTGGAGCCGTATTTTTCAATCACATAATCCATCACTCGCCCACGACCTTCATCATCAAAATCAATATCAATATCGGGCATGCTTACCCGATCTGGATTTAAGAAACGCTCAAAAAGTAAGTCGTACTCAATGGGATCAATATTGGTGATTTTTAAGCAATAAGCCACCACTGACCCCGCCGCAGAACCTCGTCCTGGACCTACCGATACATCCATGTCGCGGGCCGCTGCGATAAAGTCTTGTACGATCAAAAAGTAACCTGGGTAACCCGTATTAGCGATAACGTCTAATTCAAAATCAATCCGTTCTGTGATCTTCTCAGTTAATTCGCTATAGCGCTGTTTCGCACCTTCATAGGTCAAATAACGCAAGTAATTGTTTTCTCCCTTTTTTCCGTCAGGGTCATCGGCTGCTTGATATTCTTCGGGGATATCAAACTGGGGTAATAAAACATCACGTGCAAGTCCAAAAGGCTCAATTTTATCGACTAAAGCTTGAATATTCAAGATGGCTTCTGGGATATCTTGAAACAGCTTTTTCATTTCCTCGCTGTCCTTTAAATAATATTCTTGGTTAGGGAAACCATAACGGAAACCTCTCCCTCGACCTATAGGCGTGGCTTGCTTCTCCCCTTCTTTGACGCAAAGTAAAATGTCATGTGCATTCGCTTCTTCTTTCTTGATATAATAGGTGTTATTGGTCGCAATAAGCGGAATATTATACTTACGGGAAAATTCAATCAATACTTCGTTAGCGCGATCTTCTCCTTCTTCCCCATGACGCATTAATTCGATATAAAAGTCTTCGCCAAATTGTCCATGCCACCACTGCAAAGCCTCTTCGGCTTGCCGATCCCCAACATTTAAAATCTTGGCAGGCACCTCTCCATAGGTATTCCCGCTTAACAAAATCAAGTGTTCTTTGTATTGTTCTACTAACTTACGGTCAATCCGCGGTACATAGTAAAAGCCATCGACATAAGCAGCAGAGGTCAATTTAGCTAGGTTATGATAGCCCGCTTTATTTTTTGCCAAAAAGACAATTTGATAGCCATCGTCTCGCCGGGTTTTATCTTTATGATCTTCGCACACATAAAACTCACAGCCAATGATGGGCTTGATTTTTTGATCATCTTCTACCTTAGTATTGTGTCCATTAATCGCCTTGATAAAATGAAAAGCCCCCATAAGGTTTCCATGATCAGTAATGGCAATGGCAGACATATTATCCTCTGCAGCGGCATCGACTAGTTGATTGATGCGTGAAGTGGCTTGTAGAACAGAAAACTGAGAGTGATTGTGTAAATGCACAAAGGGCGCATCGGCCAGGGCGTTATTCACCTCAGCAGCAGGTGCTGGCACCTTTGGCGAAGTCTCCTTCTTAAGCGCTGCAGAAGCTTGCTTTAAGTTTTGATGGCTTAAACCTATTAAACCAAAGGGACGGCTGCGTTCTCTTAAATCAGCCGTTTGTGCTTGTTGGTTACCAAAGGCCTCGGGATGCAATTGATCTTGACGCAATAACTCTAAAAAGACGCGAGAAGTAGCTTCTACGTCTGCTGTTGCATTGTGGGCTTCTTCAAAACTTTCTTGAAAAAGAAAGTGATACAGTTCGCTAAGCGTAGGCAATTTAAACTTGCCCCCACGACCTCCCGGGAGTTGACACAAACTTGCGGTTTCTTCGGTACAGGTATCTAAAACTGCCTTTCCTTCTAACACGTCGCTCAAACCAGAGCGCAAGTATTCTGCCCCCATGATGTTGCGGTCAAAAGAAACATTGTGCCCCACTACATAGTCTACCTGATTAAGCGCTGTGTGAAATTTCTCCAACACTTCTTCTAACGGAATTCCTTGCTCTTCTGCTAGGGCGGTGGAAATGCCGTGTACCTGTTCAGAATCAAAGGGGATGGTAAAACCATCGGGTTGAATTAAATAGTCTTCATGCGCAACCACCTCTCCTTTTGCATCGTGAATTTGCCAGGCTATCTGAATACAGCGTGGCCAGTTTTCACTGTCGCTTAAAGGGGCATCCCAGCGTTTAGGTAATCCGGTGGTTTCCGTGTCAAAGATTAAATACATCAAAACGAAAATAGCAAATTATCCTCCGCGACGAGAAAGGAGTTATTGGCAGTTATTAACCGTTTGATTTTTCCTTTTTCGTACCTTCCCCTTGAAAAAGAAAAATTAGGCATGCCATTACTGGAATTCACCTCCAAAGGGATTTACTGTAAACAAGCAGACGTCTATCTCGACCCCTGGCGGGGCGTAGATAAGGCGATTATTTCGCATGGCCATTCAGATCATGCGCGTTGGGGGAGTAAACACTACATTACCCACGAAGTCAATGTGCCCATTATCCAGCATCGTCTAGGGAAGATCTCTGTGACAGGAAAAAAATACGGAGAAACCTTTAGCCTCAATGGGGTGCAATTTTCTTTTCACCCTGCGGGGCATGTGCCGGGTTCAGCGCAAATTCGCGTGGAATATAAAGGAGAAATTTGGGTTTTTACCGGGGATTATAAAACCCAAATCGACGGGATTTCTACACCCTTTGAGCCTGTCAAATGCGATACTTTTATTACCGAATGCACTTTTGGACTGCCTGTCTTTCAATGGGAGAAGCCAAAAAATGTACACGACAGCATTAACCAGTGGTGGGCAAAAAACCAAACTGAAAAAACCAGTAGTTTATTGATGGGCTATTCTTTAGGAAAAATTCAACGCTTACTCAAACACCTAGACCCCTCTATAGGGAAGATCTATACCCACGGTGCCACAGAGCACATGACCCAAGTCTTGCGGCAATTCATCGATTTTCCCGAAACGGAACTTATCACCCGCGACACGACTAAAAAAGAGGTTGAGGGGAATTTAGTCCTGGCACCTCCTGCTGTTTTAGGGAGTGCCTGGGTAAAAAAATTAGGTCGTCTCTCTAAGGGCTATGCCTCGGGATGGATGGCCTTTCGCGGCGCGAGAAGAAGACGTGCAGTAGATCGCGCCTTTGTCTTGTCGGATCATGCCGACTGGAAGGGTCTTTTATCAGCCATAAAAGCTACGGGTTGCGAAAATGTAATTACCACACACGGGTATACCGATCTCTTCGCAAAATACCTACGCGAACAAGGCTGGAATGCCCGTACCGAAAAAACCCAATACGAAGCCGAAACCCCAGAAACTGTCGCTGCCGAATGAGACGTTTTGCAGCCCTTATAGAACAGTTGGATAGCACCAACAAAACCAATCAAAAGGTAGCTGCTTTGGCAAACTATTTTAAAGAAGCACCTAAAGAAGATGCACTATGGGCAGTTGCCCTGCTCTCCCACCGCCGTCCCTCGCGCCCGGTAACCACCACCCTTATGCGCCAATGGGCCGCAGAAGTTGCCCAATTACCCGAATGGCTCTTTGAAGAATCTTATCACATCGTGGGAGATCTCGCAGAAACCATCGCCCTTTTGGTGCAACAAGACGCTGTAGGGAGTCCGCCTTCCCTCTCTCAATGCATAGAAGAAATCATCGCCTTAAAACCCCAAGAGGAGGAAGAGAAAAAAGCTTATATCCTAAATCGTTGGCAGAGCCTAGACAACTTTGAACGCTTTGTTTTTAATAAAATTCTCACCGGAGGATTTCGCATCGGTGTAAGTCAAAAATTAATGACCCGTGCCTTATCTAAAGCCGTAAATATTGAAGAAAATATTTTAGCGCATCGTTTGATGGGACAATGGTCTCCTGCGACCACCACTTTTGAGGAACTCATTCTTGACCCCAAACCCGAGGATCAAATCTCCCAACCCTACCCTTTCTTTTTGGCCTATGCCTTAGAAGAGGGTTTCCAAGAAAAAGAAGCCGTCGAAAACTGGCATATCGAACACAAATGGGACGGCATGCGGGCTCAATTGATTATTCGCGAAGACAAACATTTTTTATGGAGTCGCGGAGAAGAATTAATCACCGATAAATTTCCAGAATTGGACTGTCTCGCCGAGATTCTTCCCAATGGAACGGTGGTGGACGGAGAACTTTTACCTTATAAAGAAGGCCACATTGGCGATTTTAACGCCTTGCAAAAACGTATAGGCAGAAAGACCGTTTCTTCAAAACTACAAAAAGACATTCCCATCGTGATCATGTTGTATGATCTTTTAGAATGGGAAGGAAAAGACGTACGCCCACTTCCTTTAGCAAAACGGCAAGAGCTGTTGACTGCTTTATATAAAAAAACTAAAGGAGAAGGAGTGCCTTTGCTTTTATCTGAAGTTTTGCACTTTTCTTCATGGAAAGAGGTCGCAAAAGAACGTGAGCGCGCGCAGGAAATGCGTAGTGAAGGACTAATGCTCAAACACAAAGATTCCCCCTATGCAGTAGGACGGAAAAAAGGAACGTGGTGGAAATGGAAATCGGACCCTAAAACCATAGACGCTGTTTTGACCTATGCCATGCGGGGGCATGGAAGACGCACCAATCTTTATACTGATTACACCTTTGCCCTCTGGCAAGACGAAGAATTGGTGACCTTTGCCAAGGCCTACTCCGGTTTAACCGATGCAGAAATAAAGCAAGTGGATCAGTTTGTTAAAAAAAATACTACAGATCGTTTTGGTCCAGTGCGGCAAATCAAACCAGAATTGGTTTTTGAGATTGCCTTTGAAGGCATAGCCGCCTCTCCGCGACATAAAAGTGGGGTTGCCGTGCGCTTCCCTAGAATTTTACGCTGGCGACACGACAAAAAAATAGCCGATGCTAACAGTCTTGATGACCTTAAACAATTGCTCCCATGACAAAAATACGACAATGGTTTAAAGCGCAAGGATGGACGCCACAGCCCTTTCAAAAAGATTGCTGGAAAGCTTACGGGGCAGGACAAAATGGAATGTTACACGCCCCTACTGGGAGTGGAAAAACCTATGCACTTTGGGGTGGGATTATACAAGAAGCCCTAAAGGTCAAAAAGCATCCTGCGGGGATACAGGCCCTGTGGATTACCCCCTTACGCGCATTAGCGGTAGAAATTCAACAGGCTACCCAACGTATGACTATTGAGCTGCATCCTGACCTCAACATAGCCCTGCGAACGGGAGACACTTCTCAAAGTGAACGTGCCAAACAGAAACGCAAGCCTTCCTTTGGGCTCGTTACTACCCCAGAGAGCTTGCATGTATTATTGAGCACTAAAGACCACCCAAAAAGCTTTCAACACCTCAAGGTTATTGTAGTAGATGAATGGCACGAATTGCTTGGAACCAAACGTGGGGTGCAGGTGGAACTCGCCATTGCCTATTTGCGTTCTTTCCTTCCTGAATTGAGGGTTTGGGGAATTTCGGCCACGCTAGGGAATAAAGATTTAGCGCGAGAAATCTTATTGGGCCCCATCGAGAATTATGTCACGGTCAATGCCCAAATCAAGAAGAAAATCAATGTCAAATCCATCCTGCCTAAAAGCATGGAAAGTTTCCCATGGCGGGGACATTTAGGAATCCACCTTTTGCCACAGGTTTTAAAATTGGTGCAAAAAAATAAGACCACATTGATTTTTACCAATACCCGTGCCCAATGCGAGATCTGGTTTCATCGTTTGCTAGAAGCCGATCCCAATCTGGCGGGAAACATCGCCATGCACCACGGGAGTATTGATAAAAAAATTCGCCTTTGGGTGGAAGGTGCCTTGCGAGAAGAACAACTCAAGGTGGCGGTATGTACCTCCAGCTTAGATTTAGGGGTAGATTTTTCTCCTGTTGAGAACTGTGTGCAAATAGGAAGTCCTAAAGGGGTTGGTCGTTTTATCCAACGTGCTGGACGAAGTGGTCACCGCCCAAAGGCAGGAAGTACAATTCACTTTTTGCCAACACACGCTATGGAGCTCATCGAATCGGTAGCATTGCAACGCGGGATCGAACAACAACAAATCGAAGACCGCATCCCCTTTCTTAATTCTTATGATGTCTTATTACAATTTTTAATGACACTGGCGGTAGGAAAAGGCTTTCAGCCTAAAGAACTTTTCCCTATCCTTCAAAACACCTTTTGCTTTCAAACCCTAGACGAGGAAAGCTGGCAGTGGCTGCTCAATTTCTTAGTCAAAGGAAGCCAGAGCCTAGAGCACTATGACGAATACAAGAAAGTTAATATTTTAGAAGATGGCACTTTAAAAGTCCTCAATAAAGGAATCGCCATGCGCCACCGACTCTCAATGGGAACCATAGTAAGCGACGCCAATTTAAAAGTACGTTATCAAAAAGGGGGGTATTTAGGTACGGTAGAAGAATGGTTTGTCGCAAAACTAAAACCAGGAGATGTCTTCACCTTTTCTGGACGCAATCTAGAATTGATTCGCATGCACAATATGGAAGTCATCGTGCGCAAATCCAAATCAAAAAAAAGTCGTATCCCCGCCTGGATGGGGGGACGGATGAGTTTTAGCGCGCACCTTAGCGACCTCTTAAAAAAGGCATTGTTTGATGATAGAAATCATGAAACCCCAGAATTTAAAGCCTTAGCACCTGTTTTTTATCAACAACAAAGGGAGTCGATTATCCCCCAACCCCACCAATTTTTAATTGAACGCTTTCAAACCAGAGAAGGTTATCATACTGTCTTTTATCCCTTTGAAGGTTATGCCATTCACGAGGCGATGGCCAGCTTAATGGCTTATCGCTTAAGTCTTTTATCGCCTATCACCTTTAGTATGTCTTTTAATGATTATGGTTTCGAATTATTGT
>JAKMGK010000038.1 GCA_022424955.1 Flavobacteriaceae bacterium | reverse complement strand
TTTGCCACCCTTAGTCCAGATTACTATTTTCCTGGATCTGGAGTTTTAGTTCAAAAACTTTTAGGTATTCCAGCTTGTCCCGCCATGGATATACGTATGCAGTGTTCTGGGTTTATCTATGGATTATCTACTGCAGATCAATTTATCAAAACAGGGATGTATAAGAATGTTTTGGTCATTGGTGCAGAAAATCACTCTGGGGGATTAGATTTCACCACCCGCGGAAGAGGGGTTTCTGTCATATTTGGGGATGGAGCAGGTGCTGCTGTGTTAACCCGTGAAGAGAATACAGATAAAGGTATCTTATCAACGCATTTATATTCTGAAGGAGAACATGCAGAAGAGTTGTCTTTAATTGGTCCTAGTACACAACGCTGGGTGCCAGAAATTATGGAAACCAATGATCCAGATGATGTAAGTTATTATCCTTACATGAATGGGCAAATGGTCTTTAAGCATGCAGTGGTGCGTTTTTCTGAAGTCATTAACGAAGGATTACAAAAAAATAATTGGGAAGCAGCAGATATTGATATGCTTGTTCCCCATCAAGCGAATTTGCGTATTTCTCAATTTATTCAAAAGAAGTTCAGGTTAAGCGATGATCAAGTGTATAACAATATTATGCGCTATGGTAACACTACCGCTGCCTCTATTCCTATCGCCTTAACAGAAGCCTGGGAAGAAGGTAAAATAAAAGAGGGAGATAAGGTTGTCTTAGCAGCATTTGGAAGTGGTTTCACTTGGGGTAGTGCCATAATAAAATGGTAATGAAAACCCTAGTAATTGGTGCTTCAGCCAAACAAGAACGCTATTCTTACCAAGCCATTGAGCGTCTAAAAGCAAAAGACTATCCCGTGGTAGCCTTAGGTCTTAAAGCAGGAGAAATTCACGGAGAAACAATTCATACTACAAAAGAAATCTGGACAGATATTGATACCGTTTCTTTATATGTTGGTCCAGCACATCAAGACAATTATATCGATTACGTTATATGTTTAAACCCGAGAAGAGTTTTATTCAACCCAGGCACAGAAAACCCTGCTTTTGAAAGTCGCTTAAAAGCGAAAGGAATACTCGCAGAACGGGCCTGCACCCTAGTGCTACTTTCGACGAATCAATATTAGCCCTATAAAGGTAAATAAGCCGTTTAATGGGAGCAACTCATAACCAATTTGGTATCCTCCCAGTGAACTCGCCTCTATACTCCCCAGTGCGCTGGTGATGATAACGGCAATGAATACCACTGGCCAGACCCATTTATCTTTGATTTGATAAGAAGTAAATATACCAAAGGCAAACAGTCCTAAAAGTGGGCCATAGGTGTATCCAGCCACAGTGAGTAATCCATCGATCACATTTCTATCTAAGATGTATTTAAAAGCAATCACCACTAGGACTAAAAGAACACTCATTCCAACATGAACTTTTTTACGGATCTTTTTTTGTTGCTGCTTTTCTGTTTCTTCAAGACGTAAAAAGTCAACACAAAAAGAAGTGGTTAAAGAGGTTAATGCACTATCTGCACTACTGTATGCCGCCGCAATAAGCCCCAGTATAAAGGTAATTGCAACACCTATCCCTAGCTTTCCATTCAGGGCAATTTCAGGAAAAAGTAAATCTGTCTTGGCTTGTCCGTCCATCAATGGAATAGCAATGCCTTCTTTTTTAGCATAAATAAATAGTAGTGCCCCCAGCAGCATAAATAAGCCGGTTACAATCACAAGTACAACACTAAAAACAATCATGTTTTTTTGGGCATCGGCTAGGTTTCTACAGCTCAAGTTTTTTTGCATCATATCTTGGTCTAATCCCGTCATACAAATGGTGATAAAAGCTCCTCCTATAAAGGACTTTAAGAAATGATTTCTACTTAAAAAAGAGTCAGTTACAAAAATATCGCTGTATTGAGTTAATTCTTGAGATTGCAAAAAGTCTAAAAAAGACCAGCCCAGGGCCTCATTAATATATGCAATTGAGAGAAAAACAGCGATAATCATTAAAGCCGTTTGAAGGGTATCGGTCCAAACGATGGTTTTTATTCCTCCCTTTTGGGTGTAAACCCATATCAATAAAATGGATAAGATCACGGTAACTTCAAAGGGTACATTCCAGGCGTCAAAGATAAATTGCTGCATCACTATAGCCACTAAAAATAAGCGGAAAGCAGCCCCTAGTACACGAGAAATAAAGAAAAATAATGCTCCCGCTTGATGGCTATTTGCCCCAAAACGACTATTTAAATATTCGTAAATGGAGGTGACATTATTACGGTAGTAAACAGGTAATAAAATATAAGCTACCACAAAGTACCCAAACCCATAGCCCAATACAACCTGCAAATAATTAAATTTTGAGGCTTCGACCCACCCTGGAACAGAAATAAAGGTCACTCCAGAGAGGGATGCTCCTACCATCCCAAAGGCAACAATGTACCAGGGAGAAGTACGGTTAGCGGTAAAAAAATCAACATTAGTATCTTCTTTTCCAGTAACAAAAGAAATACCAACTAGGATGGCAAAATAGCCAAGAATCAGGGCGAGGATAAAACTAGGTGTAATCATATATGGGCTAAAGTTAACAAAGAAATACCAAACGAGAATTTTGTAACTTTACCCCATGGATTTTTCCTCTAAATTATTGGCGCAAGCCGTTGACGAAATGGCACAATTACCCGGGATAGGAAAGCGCACTGCCTTGCGCATGGTATTACATCTCCTCAAGCAACCCAAAGAACAAACCATTGCCATGGCAAAAGCCTTAGAAAACTTTAGAACCCAAGTTATTTATTGTGAGCAATGTCACAATTTATCTGATGTTGCTGTATGTGAAATTTGTGCGAGTACAAAAAGAGATAGTGCACAGCTATGCGTGGTAGAAGACATTAGAGATGTTATGGCCATTGAAAACACAGGGCAATATCAAGGCAAGTATCACGTGCTAAATGGAATTATTTCTCCCATTGATGGAATAGGGCCACAGGATTTAACCATTCACTCTTTGGTTAATAAAGTAAAAACTGGGGAGATTAAAGAAGTTATTTTTGCTCTTTCTGCAACCATGGAAGGAGATACAACCATCTTTTATATCAACAAGCAATTACAGGACTATTCCGTCACTGTCTCTACCATTGCTCGTGGAATTCCAGTAGGAGATGAGTTGGAGTATACAGATGAAGTCACTCTGGGCAGAAGTATTTTAAAACGGGTTCCCTATGCAGACTCCATGTAAATAAAACAAGGGTTTCGTTTTTAAATTTTTACCTTTGCAGTGCCCAAATATAAAAATTCACACATGGCAAAATATAGTCTAAAATTGCCCTCAATGGGAGAAAGTGTTACCGAAGCTACATTAACCGCCTGGTTAAAAGAAGTGGGAGATACCATAGAAATAGACGACGCTGTTGTTGAGGTCTCTACCGATAAAGTTGATTCTGATGTCCCTTCTGAAGTAGAAGGAGTTTTACTCGAAAAAAGATTCGAGCTCAATCAAGTCATCCAGGTGGGAGAAGTGATTGCTGTAATTGAAACAGATCAAGAAATAGAGGAAACTTCGGTAACACCCGAAATTGCAGTAGAAGAAACGTCGACTCAAGAAGAGGAACCTGCCGAACTTCCTAAAGAAATAATCGAGATTGTAGAAGCTCCTGTTCAGGAGGCTGTAACAGCAGTGAGTTCGCAACAAGCTAGTGGGAGTGATAGTACTCGCTTTTATTCTCCATTAGTAAAAAATATTGCTAAAACAGAAGGGATTTCTATCACAGAACTAGATCGTATTCCAGGTACTGGTGAGGCAAATCGTTTGACCAAGAAAGACCTTTTAGCTTATTTAGAGCAAAGAACTGCAGTATCGCAAATTCCTGTTTCTTCCCCAAAAGCTGAAGCGACTTCTTCTTTTGTAAATGCGCAAAGCGAAAGTATTCCT
>JAKMGK010000032.1 GCA_022424955.1 Flavobacteriaceae bacterium | reverse complement strand
TTAGTTTTATGCGACATTAAAATGCCAAAAATGGACGGTATAGAAGTTCTGCAAGCTGCTAAAGCCAGGGGAATTTACGTTCCTTTTATCATGCTAACTGGCCATGGCAATGTGGAAACGGCTGTAGAGGCGATGAAGCTTGGAGCCTATGATTTTATTGCCAAGCCCCCAGATTTAAATCGTTTGCTTACCGCAGTTTATCATGCAATAGAAAACAAATCACTACGTAAGGAAAATTTAAAATTAAAGCGTAAAGTTGCTCAAAAATATATTATCGTTGGCGAAAGCGAATCAGTAATCAAGATGAAAGAAATGATTTCTAAGGTGGCTCCAACAGATGCTCGTGTCCTTATCACAGGGGAAAATGGAACAGGCAAGGAGCTAGTAGCTCATCAGTTGCATCAGCAGTGCGAACGAAGTAAAGAAAACTTTATCGAGGTAAACTGTGCCGCTATTCCTTCTGAACTTATTGAAAGTGAGCTTTTTGGCCACGTAAAAGGGGCTTTTACTTCCGCAGTCAAAGACCGTTCTGGAAAGTTTGAGGCAGCCAATAAAGGAACTTTATTTTTAGACGAGATCGCCGATATGAGTTTAGCAGCCCAGGCTAAAGTACTGCGGGCACTTCAAGAAAAAAAAATACAACGCGTTGGAAATGAAAAAGATATTAGCGTTGATGTAAGAGTTATTGCTGCTACCAATAAGGATTTGTTGAATGAAATCAAAGAAGGTCGATTTAGAGAAGATCTTTATCATCGTTTGGCTGTCATAATGATACATGTCCCCTCTTTAGATGACAGAAAAGAGGATATTCCTTTGCTGGTTTCACATTTTGTGGACTTATTATCAAAAGAACAAGGTCTCGAAAAAAAGTCATTTAGTGAGGGAGCCTATGCCAAATTAGACGCCTATCCTTGGACGGGCAACGTCAGAGAATTGCGCAATGTGGTTGAACGCCTGTTAATATTAGGTGAAAATCCAATTAGCGCTGTTAACATTGTTCAATTTGCTCCTAAATAAGATTTTATGAAGAAAATTATTTTACTTTTTATCTTCAGTCTGATAGCGCAACTCAATGCGCAATCTTCTGCTCATGAAGAGCAAATCAAAACACTTTATCACAAGTCCTTAACCTCAGGTAAAGCATATGATTGGCTGGATCATCTATCTAACAAAATAGGGGGGCGACTTTCAGGATCTTTAAATGCAGAACGAGCCCTAGCATGGGGTAAAACCGAATTGGAATCATTGGGATTAGATCGAGTGTATCTTCAAAAGGTCATGGTTCCCAAGTGGGTAAGAGGGACCTTTGAATACGCCAGTATAATTACAGGTCCTGGTATGAGTATGAATGTTCCCGTATGTGCTTTAGGGGGTTCTATCGCTACTCCCTCCTCAGGTTTACGAGCTGGAGTAGTTGAAGTTAAAAGCTTTGAAGAACTTGAAGCCTTAGGGGAGGAAAAAATAAAAGGAAATTTTGTTTTTTTTAACCGACCCATGCCTGCTGAATTGATCAATACCTTTGAAGCCTATTCCAAAACAGTCAATCAACGAACTCAAGGAGCAGCAAGAGCGGCACGATTCGGTGCAGTTGGAGTGATTGTTCGTTCTATGAATTTACGCCTTGATGACTTTCCCCATACAGGAAGTATGCGTTATGGTGATTTACCTAATTCGATGCGTATACCTGCTGCTGCCATTAGTACTAATGGGGCACAACTGCTCAGTTCCATGTTGGCATTAAATAACGATCTCAAGTTTTACCTTAAATTGGATTGTAAAAATTTTCCTGACGTGCCCTCTCACAACGTTATAGGAGAGATTAAAGGAAGTGATTTTCCAGAGGAAATTATCGTAGTAGGAGGACATCTCGATTCTTGGGATCTTGGTGACGGTTCCCACGACGATGGAGCTGGAATTGTCCAATCTATGGAGGTTTTAAGACTTTTTAAACAAATGAATTATAAGCCTAAACGAACCATTAGAGTAGTTTTATATATGAATGAGGAAAACGGACTTCGCGGTGGGACAG
>JAKMGK010000012.1 GCA_022424955.1 Flavobacteriaceae bacterium | reverse complement strand
AAAGGAAGCGTTTATATTAATATATCCTCAGGGGACTAAGTTTTGGGGGGCAACCCATTGGAATGTTGGATCATGGACTTTAGGCAGCGACGCAAAGGATATCGAATTCATAGATGCGTTGATTGATCAAATTGCTAATAATTATAATATTGACAATGAACGGGTTTATGCCTGTGGATATTCTAATGGCGGTTTCTTTAGTCACGAATTAGCGTGCCAGCTGAGTCAAAGAATAGCGGCAATTGGTACTGTTGCCGCGAACATAAGTGAAGAAACCGTCAATAATTGCAACGCATCTCACCCTATTCCTGTAGTCACCATTAGTGGGACATTAGACGAAGTGATCGAATATGACGGTTCTGTTCCAGAGAGAACTTTATCGCAAGAAGAAACACTTAAATATTGGCTGACTTTCAACAACGTAGATACAGTACCTAGTATAACTAACATACCTGATTGGTATCCATTAGACAGTAGTACCGTCATTCGGTACGAGTACGTAAACGGTGATAATAATTCTGAGGTTGAACATTATAAAGTCGTCAATGGAGGTCATGACTGGCCAGGAGTATTCGGAAATTTCGATATAAATTCAAATGTGATTATCTGGGATTTTGTCTCTCAATTTGATATTAACGGAAAGCGATAAAACTATTACATCGTCTAAAATCACTTATTTAAGGAGCATTGAATTCACAAGAAGAAGTTGTGCTGCAACGTTGAATAATAGGGAGAGCAACTAAAATGATAAAACCGTTATACTGTTATAGTGTAGCGGTTTTTATTTTTTCACGATGTTGTTTTCCCCAATTAGTTAACTCGATAATGAGCGGAACAAGTGTATAACCATAATCGGCCAACTTGTAAGTGACCTTGAGCGGTAGGGAATTATATACCGTTCTCAGGATTAGTCCGTTTATCTCTAAATCTTTCAATTCTTTTGACAACATTCTTGGAGTGATTTTCGGTATACCTTTCTCCAATTCAGAATACCTGAATTCACCATTACAAAGCAATGCGATTATGGACATTTTCCACCTTCCTTGAATAATCTCCATGGAATCCTGAATGGCCTGCAGATCACTCTTAAAGTGTTCAATTATTTCTAAAGGGGGTTTCTCTACCCTGTAACTTTTGAACTCTTCTATTCTTTCTTTTAGGGCCTTATTCATAAATCATCTTTTACACAAAAGTACACTATACTTTGGTATAGTACTATACTTTATATAGTTGATTTGGCTTAATTTCGTTTCAATATTCAAACACATTAATAGAAATGAAGATTCTTTACTGGATAGTAAGCTTCGGATTGATTGCTTTTGAAATTACAGCCGGAATTGGGAAACAAGTGGGCGCTAATATGGCTGTCGAATGGATGAATAAATTGGGCGTTACCAAACCATTTATGAGCGCATTTGGCGGTTTAGAAGTAGGAGCTGCTGGTGTTATTTTTTTCAGCCTTTTTAGCAAAGGAGTGTTCAATGATAAATTGGTGCATTGGGCTTGTTTGGTTCTTGTTGTTCTTAAAGTATTGGAACTAATTCTACAGATCAAAGCACGTGAGCCACTTGCTGCAATGGTAGGGCCTGCAGTTGTTCTTCTCCTCATTACTGGGTTTCTCTTTGTAAGGCAAAATATATAGGCATGAAAAAAACAGTTTTAGTCTTTGGAGCCAATGGTAAATTAGGAACCCATGTTGTCAATCAAGCGTTAGATAAGGGTTTTAAAGTCAAAGCCTTTGTCAGAAACCCTGAAAAGTATACGCGGCCTAAAGGTCAGGAAGTGGAAATAGTCAAAGGTGATGCAACGAATATTACAGATGTTAAACACGCTATGGAAGGGGCTGATGTAGTGGTAAGCTGTTTAGGTAATCCTCCAAAAAAAGGGATATACATTATGGAGAAAGCACATTCCAACATAATGTCAGCAGCATCCGATTCCTCTTCATCGCCACGTTGTCTGATGATATCGAGTATCGGTATAGGCGGATCTTCATGGCTTGTGAAATTCCTTCTTCAAAAAATCGGAGGCAAAGAAGGGTTTACAGACTTTGAAAACGCCGAAAAAAGAGTACTTCAGCAAAATAATGTCTCGTTTGTT
>JAKMGK010000003.1 GCA_022424955.1 Flavobacteriaceae bacterium | reverse complement strand
TCACCTCTTCCCATTCCGAACAGAGAAGTTAAGCACATTTGCGCCGATGGTACTGCCTAACGGTGGGAGAGTAGGTCGTCGCCTTCTTCAAACCCTCATTACATTCATAGTGAGGGTTTTTTTATGCCTAAATGTTGGGCGAATGGTTTCCTTTAAAGAAGAAATCTTTCCTGTAAAAGGGCAATTTTGTTCAGCCAAAAGCTGAATTTAATTCAACTATTGAATATACGTATTGCGTAAATTCAACCGATATGACTTTCGTACATTCATTTTATCTTAATCCACTTAAGTCTATGTAAAACAATGAATTACATTTAATTCAAGTGATAATTACTTTTAGCAAAAGCGAAACTGCTTCGTATTGTTCCCAAAAAAGTATTATTAGAAATTCCAGTGGGTAGGTTATTCGGGTAGTAGAACAGATTTGGGATCTATACTGTTTCTAAAGTATCAAAAATCAAGGATTTAACCAAATTTCCATTTTTCGCTATGGCACTTCAGTTGCTTGAAAATCAGTTTAATACGCTTGACTGCTCTTAAACTATGGTATAATAAAAGGCTTCTTAAGGTTATTCTAGGGTACTGTTTTTAATCAACTGATGATAAAACTGTACCGCTCTTTTAAAATCTTTGACTGCGATCCGTTCGTTTAATCCATGAAAGGATTTGATGTTCGCTGGATTGATGATCATGGGCGAAAAGCGATAGATGTCATTTGCGATGGGTTCAAAGTGTTTTGCATCTGTCCCCCCAATTACCAGAAAAGGCGCTACTAATGCATCTGGATAGACCTCTGCCACCGTTTTGCGAAGGGTGTTAAAGCCTTTTGAATTTGTACTGGAGACTTGAGAAGGTTCAGACTGCATTCTACCTTTAGAGATTTGAATGCGGGGGTCGTTTACAAGGTCTTGTACACGGGCTAAAACCCTGCTTGAACTCTCACCCGGCATTATCCTAAAGTTAACGGTCGCCTTAGCATTTTGAGGGATGACATTGTCTTTGATTCCTGCATTAAATAGGGTGGGGGCAGTGGTGGTACGTACCAGCGCATTCCCTGAGCCTGTTTTTTCATAGACTCCCGTAATGATGGATTCAAACAACCAGCGGTTTGCAAAAATAAACTTGTTGATCCCACTCATTTCTGGACCGATATTCTCAATAAAGCCTTCGATGGGACCGGCTAATTTTGCGGGGAAAGGATTGTTTTTCAGTTGTACGATAGCGGTGGATAGAATGTCAATGGCCGATTCTTTCTCGGGCATGGAAGAATGTCCCCCTTCTTTTTTGACAGAGAGTTCTAGGGAGACATAGCCTTTTTCTGCAATCCCAATCAGGGCGACATCTTTTTCGATACCTGGGATGATGTTTTGGGAGATAGTGCCCCCTTCGTCTAAGACAAATTGAGCTGCTATGCCCTGAGCTTTTAAATGTTCAACAATGACTTTAGCCCCTCTTAGTCCGCCAATTTCTTCGTCGTGACCAAATGAAAGATAAAGGGTTCTCTTTGGCTGAAAGCCACTAGATAACAAAGCTTCTGTCGCTTCTAATAACCCAATAACCCCAATTTTATCGTCGATGGTACCACGGCCCCAAAGGGTGTCATTGACGATTTTTCCTTCAAAAGGGGGTTGTTTCCAGTCGGGTAAATTTTCTTCAATAACGGGCACTACATCGAGATGCGCCATCAAGATAACAGGATTTAAACTGGGGTCGCTTCCTTTCCATTGATATAAATGGGAAAAGTGTTTAAAACTTTTTTTCTCTAAGAGCGAATCGGCCAGGGGGAAGCTGGTCTTTAAATAATCGTTGAACTGGAAAAAGGCGAGCGAATCAAAGTCACTTTCGTTTTCTGGCGAAATGGTTTTAATGGTTAGAGCCTGAGCAAAGCGATCAATCACTTGATCTTCTACAGGGACTAAATCGACTGTTCCCACCTGGATTTGTTGCGAGGTGAAAGTAAGGGTTTTATACCCCATAAAGAGCAATAATAATGCAAGGCCTAAAACAAGGGTTTGAAAGATTCTTTTCATGATTTTATTGTCTTAGATAACGATAGCGTCTACGCAATAAGCTGGCCGTTTGGTCAAAAAGTGGGCGGGTAAAAGAATAGAAAAGATCTTGTGGGGGCGGAGGTAACAATTCTTTTTCTTGGGTCAAGGCCAGTTCCTCTTTGGTCAAGGCCCTTTTGTCGCCTTGATAGGTCGCCCAGTCGTTTTCCCACACAGTTGTACTAGGAATTTTTTGTTGGAAAAGAATGCTTCTACTCTTGGGTTCTACTATGGCGATATTTAATAACCCCCCGCTTTCGATGGTTTTTTCAAAGCGTTGTAAATCTGCTTTAACTTCGCCATAAACGGAATATTTTGTTCCTAGGCTGTCAGTAACTTCTCCTACTTTGACACTATCGCGCACTAAACTTTCGCGTACCTCTTTGACATAGGTTTGGCCAATATAGTAATCGTCAAAAGAAAGATCGACAACTTGATCTGGTACTTGTTGTTGTTCTGCTAATTGCTCTACTTGTGCAAAGACGGCAAAGAAATAATTTAAGTCATTCAAGGCCTGGGTGAGTTGTTGTAAGAAAAAAGCGGTATTGAGTTCAAGGCCTTTACTGCTTACAGGAATACGTGAAATACCAATTATTTCTGTCCCTTGAATACGTGCTTGATTGAGCATGCGGTCGATATTGCCATAATTGTTTTGGTAGGCTTTTGCTTGCGTAAATTGGCGATAGGCGAGGCGGCCACCTTCTTTTTGTTGGGTAGCGAGTGCTTTTTGTCCTTCTTCAACATAGACTTGTGCGCCTTCTGCCAGGGCTTGGTTTAATTCATTTTGAAGGTCTATTGGTTCGATTACTGCTAGACAAGCAGGGCACTGTAATAAGTCAGTGTATAATTGTTGCATTTTGCGGTATTGTACAATCACACGATCCCATTTAAAGCGATCTGTACTTTGTTGGTGTTGCTTGATTTTTTCTTCAGATACTTGTACAGCATAGGCATAAGCTGCTTTAAGGATGTTTTTTTGCTTATTGTTATCGGGTTTTTTTCTCAGCTTTTTAATGCTTAAGGCCACTGCTTTTTCATAGTTTCCTTTTTCAAATTGTTGTTTAGAAGAGGTACAAGCAGAAAGGAGAAATAAAGCGATAAATGCTGTTGTGATGAATTGTTTTAACATGAAGAAAGGTCTCAAGGGCTTAGTTTTATAAATATCTTGCTAAATTTAATCAAAAATAACACCAATGGAAGCTTTGGATCAAATAATGGAATCCCTCTTCACCCCCTATCGCGAAAGAGTTCCAGATGTAGGAAAGATTGTCAACGCTATGCAGGCTAAGGGAATGATTGCGCAAGAGAGCGAGATAGAGAATGATCATGTGGCCTTTAGAACCCTAGGAGTGCCTCATTTAGGTTTAGCCTCTTTTGAGAAGATTTTTTTGCATTATGGCTACACTAAAATGGAACCTTACTTTTTTGCGAAGAAAAAGTTAAATGCTTATTGGTATGCGCCACCACATCCTAAATATCCCCGTATTTTCATCAGTGAGTTAAGGGTACAAGATCTTTCGGAAGCAAGTCAACAGATCATTAAAAAATTCACGCAGTCCATTAGCAGTGATCCTGTCGATGCCTTAGATCTGGACAATGCCGCGCAGGTGGGAGCGTTTTTTCATCGACCTTTGTGGAATTTGCCTACGGCCAAAGAGTACGAAGCGCTCGCCAGCGAAAGTGAATATGCCGCCTGGGTGATTTACAATCGCTATTATCTCAATCATTATACGATTAGTGTTCACGCTTTATCTGCTTATAATACCTTAGAAAAGTTTAATGCTTTTTTAGAAGAAATTGGCGTGGTATTAAATACCGCTGGCGGAAAAATCAAAGTAAGCCCAGACGGTTTATTGCGCCAGTCCAGTTCTGTGGCTAAAATGATAGAAGCGACTTTTGCTTGTGGCACTAGGCAAGAAATTCCAGGGAGTTATGTCGAATTTGCCGAGCGACTTCCGCTGGCAGAATTCCAACATTTAACTGCAGCAGAATTAAAACGCGAACACCGTCGTGAAGGCTTTGAAGCGGGCAATGCCGATAAGATTTTTGAAAGCACCTTTAAAGAACAGACCCAGAAGAATGCGTAACTATTCTTTTGTAGGAGGGTACATTTCGATGACTGTATCTTTGCGTAGCATTTCGGCTAGAGTATAGGCTGCAGTTCTAATAATTTGATTCATATTATCTACCTCCATTTTTTCTCCTTCATCACCCGCCTTGTGATAGAAGTCATAGTTCTGGAAATCAAAAGTAGAAAGGGTTTGCGCTGGGACATTAAAGGCCTCGTAAAAGGCATAGTTGTCTGAGCGTTTAAAGAGGTTGAGTTCTTTTGCCTGCGGAAGAAAGCGTACAAAATCTGGAGAGACTTTATTCATTTCTTTTTCCATATTGGATAATTTAAAACCGGTCATATAGACTTGGTTTGTTCCGGTGGTTAAAGTGATGCCTAGCATTTCAAAATTCACCATATAAGCGAGATTGACTTTTTCTTCTTTTAACCTTTTGGCAAGATGGTAGGCGCCTTTTAGTCCTTTTTCTTCGTCTGCAAAAAGGGCCACTAGAATGTTTTGTTCCCATTGATGCTGTGCTAAAAAAGCAGCAATTTGCATGACAGCTGTTGATCCCGTTGCATTGTCATTTGCGCCATTAAAAATGGTATCTCCTTCTGTACCTTTAACGCCTATATGATCTAAATGCGCTCCAATCAAAAGCGTTTTCTTTCCAGGAATATATTTCCCTATGCTCCCTACAATATTATAAGTCACTAAACTGTCTGTCACCAAAGAATCGCGATAGGCAGGATAAAAAGCTTGGATGTTGTTTCGCTTAAAATAAGCTGCGACAAAATCAGCGGCTTTGTAATAGCCTCCACTTTTGGTGTCCCTTCCTTTCATTTCATCGCTGGCAAGGGTGAATAAGATTTCCTTTGTTTCTTCTGCATAGATTTGTTGGCGAATTTCTGCTTGGTCAAAATTATTTTGTGCAGTCAGCTGTAGTGCAATGCCACAGCTTAAATGAAAGAAAAATTTCTTCATGGATCTTTTTTAGTTTAGCGTTCAATATAATATAAATCTATTTCTTTATGGGGCTAAAAAGTAATCGTTCACTTTCTTGATGAGAGAGTAGGTATCGCACGGCTAATTTAGTTGATGGTACTAATACTATTTTCATCTATTGTCAAGACACTCCAACCGTTTTGAAAATTCACTTCCCCATTCATTTCAACTGCTTTGGCAATATGGTTTATGATGGCTTCTTGTCCAGCTGTGGTGGTAGCGTCGAGAAGATAAAAAGCATTTCCACTTTCGGTATTTACTTTTAATACAGGCGGGATCCCATTTTCAATACAACTTTTTGAACAGCGTTTATGGTAATAGCCATTTCTTGTCTCTTGCTGGGTGAACCAGCACTTTGCGTTCACAATTTCGCCTTGGATTTGCATGGTTTTTTTGGCGGTACGCTGTATGGGATAGGTATAGCCTCTTTCAATAGCGAGAAGTGCATCTACCCCTTCTGAAAGTTCAATCAAGGTCTTATCATCTGTGGAGTATAAAGTTCCCCTTAGACGTACGCTTTTCCCGTTTAATGCTCCGTGTTTCTCTTCTAATTGCTGAAAGATTTCTTGGGCACCAGATTTTCCTGGCCCAACAATTAGGGCATTTTGGGTGACTCCTTTTGGAATTTTAAACTCATCAAAAACCATCATAGGAAAAGGTTGAGCAAAATACATGCCTTCAAATTCAGTTAAGAGAGAGGTTTCATAATTGTGGTCATTCATTCGGTGTTTGACTTCATGAACAATAAAGGCTGTGAGACCTAGAAGAAGTACAATAAGCCCAAGGCTTTTTTTGTTAAGCGGAAGAGAAGAAGATGATTTTGTCACTTGGGTAGTTGTAGTTTGACTTTGTGCTCTAAATTAAATATTTCCTTTCAATTGCCTCTTTGAAGAGAAAAAAATTATTGAAGTTTTCCTGCAACATAGCCCCCACTCCAAGCTGCTTGAAAGTTATATCCTCCAGTAATGGCATCAATGTCTAAAACTTCTCCGGCAAAATAAAGTCCTTTTGCCTTTTTACTCTCCATGGTTTTCATGTTGATGTCTTTTAAATTGATTCCCCCACAGGTGACAAACTCTTCTTTAAAGGTGGTCTTACCTTCTACAGTATAGTTGTCATTCGTCAAAAGATCAATAAGGCGATGAAAGTTTTTTTGTCCTAGCTCGTTCCATCTTCGGTCTTGGGGGAGTTTTATTTTATTAAAGAGATAAGTCCAAAGCCGGTTAGGCAAGTCAAAAGGATTGTGTTTTCCAATTTGTTTTTGGGGATTATCTTTTGCGGTTTCTTCTAATATATTCAATAATTCTTGCGGAGATTCTTCTAGCCATTGTACCCTTATATTGAAATGATAATTGAGATCTGCCAATACTCTCGCCCCCACAGAAGAGGCTTTTAAAATGGCGGGTCCACTCATCCCCCAATGGGTAATTAATAAGGGACCTTCTGTTTTAATTTTGCTGCCAGTGATATGCACCTTTGCCTTTTTTGCAACCACGCCCATAAGTTGCGTGATATCTTCCTGTGGCATATTAAAAGTAAAAAGAGAGGGGACAGGGGGGGTAATGCTGTGCTTTAAATTAGCTAGCCAATCAAAGCCTTTTGCTTTTGGGCTTCCCCCAGTGGTCACAATTACGGCATCACATTGTATGACTCCGTTTTTAAATTCAAGGGTCCATTGTCCTTCATGAGGACTTATTTTTTCTACACCAGTATTCAGTTGACGTTGAATCCCCAGTTTATCACAAGCAGCCTCAAGGCAATTAATGATGGTCTGGGAGTCATCTGTAATGGGAAACATGCGACCATCTGTTTCGGTTTTTAAAGTAACGCCTCTTGCGTTAAACCATGCGATGATGTCTTTGGGTTGAAAGGTATGAAAAATTGATTTAAGTTGTTTTCCTCCCCTTGGATAGGCTTGTATTAATGTGGGAATATCTGTACAATTATGGGTGACATTACAGCGTCCCCCTCCAGAAATTTTTACTTTTGAAAGAACTTTACTGCTTTTTTCATAGAGTGTAATTTGAGCAGTAGGGTGATGCTCTGCCACTGATAAAGCCGCAAAAAAACCCGCGGCTCCACCACCAATAACCGCTACTTTTTTGATCCCTTCCATGAGATTCAAAGATAGGTTGTATTTTTAGGGTATGAAACAATTAACTCTCCTTCTCTTTTTTAGTGCCTTCTTAGGGTATGCACAAAAATACCAACAAGAAAAGTCTACCATTATTCTTTCGCCTAAACAAGTCGTCCAATTAGATTACCCCAATTTTAAAGGCTATGTGGTGAAAATATGGAATAAGAGTAAATTTGATTTGGGAGTTTCTGCCCGATTAGAGGAGAATGATTCTATCCAAAAAGGTTTTGGTTTATCCAAAGGGGGTAATGCTACTCTTGCCATTGAAGAAGCAATGTATTTGCAATTTGAAAACAGATTTCTCGCTCCCCTAAAAGTGGAGTATATCGTTTTTAAGGGTAAACCTGGAAAAAAGAAAGCAGGACCTGCTACACCACAACGTGGGTTCTATTTGGTCAATACCACCATGCAATCTCTGCCTTTAAAAATTCCAGGTATTATGAATCCTAATTTAAGTCCCTATTCAAAGAGTGGAGTGGATTTGCCCATAGGACAGAAGATTTACCTTAAGACCCCAGGGAAAGATCTGCTTATTTTTACTGTAACAGACACTATCCCAAAGGCGGCACGCATTAATGTGGCCGATTTGATTGATCGTGCCTTGAATAAGAAAGATGAGTAATCAAAATAGAGCTTTATAGTTTTCTCTATAAGTGTAAAGCGAGAAAATGTTACATACAAAACAGATCGTGGCGAATAGCATACCTTCTGGATTTAAGCTTAAATGAAAAATCATCGCATTGATTAAAATGTGGAAAACCATAATTAAAGAAAATGGGATGGCTTTTTTAGCAAGCAGTAATACACCAGTAATAACTTCAATTAGGCCAATAAGTGGAAAAATAAATTTTGCACTATTTATGGCACCCATAAAAGCGTATGCTGAATCATTCATTTCTGGATAAGGAAGGAAATTGAAAAAGCAATTAAGCCCTAGTGTAATTAAAAAAGCAGCTAAACAATTCGTACAATTGTAGTTAATGTGCTCATGATGATAGGTTTGGGTTAATAAAGTTAAAATTATAAAAAAATAGTTAATTCATATTTTTTTGGAAGTAGACATATAATTCTAATGGCATAATTCCCACTTATTCTACTGTTTTTCCCTTTTAAAATAGTGGAATAAACAAAAAAAGCCTCCTGTCTAGGGAGGCTTTTATGTCTAATAAAATTTAGTTTATGCAGAGACTAAATCTCCTGCGATATTCTTTTGTGGAAGAGTGGAATGTCCCATCAAATGCATATCTACTTGATGTGCGGCTTCTCTCCCTTCAGAAATTGCCCAAACGATTAAAGACTGTCCTCTTCTTACATCACCTGCTGTAAAGATATTAGGCTTAACTGTTTGATAGTTGTTTTCTCCTTTTACGTTACCACGGGGATCATAAGTCAAACCAAATTGTTCAGGAACGGTTAATTCTGGACCAGTAAAGCCAAGGGCTAAAAGGGCTAACTCACACGGCCACTCTTTTTCACTTCCTTCTCTTTCTAAGAGTTGTGGGCGTTCACCTGGAATTTTTTTCCATTGTACTTCTACCGTTTTTAAAGCCTTGAGTTTTCCGTTTTTATCTCCAATAAATTCCTTTGTTAGGATAGAC
>JAKMGK010000001.1 GCA_022424955.1 Flavobacteriaceae bacterium | reverse complement strand
TCACCTCTTCCCATTCCGAACAGAGAAGTTAAGCACATTTGCGCCGATGGTACTGCCTAACGGTGGGAGAGTAGGTCGTCGCCTTCTTCAAACCCTCATTACATTCATAGTGAGGGTTTTTTTATGCTCTAAATCCAAGCATTAGGCAAGAGGTAATAGTGAGTAAGCAATAGTCCTTTTATAGTAGTCGTTCCGCATTTAATGCGGAATCCATTAACATAACTATACGTTTCTCTATTGCTTATAAGTAGATTCACAATTTTAAATACCAATTGATACTGGTCCAGAAATGATTTCTTGTTTTGTTCTCTAAGAAAGAATCCAGTCTATAATCCAACCCCAATTCTAACTGGTTTCTTTCATTTAATTTTAAACCCAGTAAAGGGGAGAATCGAATTTCAAGATCATATTCCCTGTCCTCAAATGCATTAAGATATTCGTTATTAATTTTTAAATAAAACTCTTTTGGATCTATAGATTTACCATTCAAGGGATTTTCAAGCGTTGCTCTGTACCTGAACCTATACTCGGTTGGAGCTCCTTGCACAAAGGTTTGGTCTGTAGAAAAGCGATGTGATCTGCTTTAATTTGATCTAGTTTTTTATGGTGCGGGGGAGTTGTCTCCAGGTTCGATTTCATATCCAATTAAAAATTTTTGGCCGTTTTGCCATTCTTCATGGTTGACAATTCCATCAAAAACGGGGATATTATTTTGGGCAAAAAGAAAAGTAGCTGCTAAGGTGATAAGAATGGGGAGGAGTGCTTTCATGGAAAGAGATAATACTTCTATGACGATATATTTAAAACTTTGTTACAGTTCATATTGTTAAAATTCTGCTTAGCTTTAAAAGAAAAAAATTATGTTAGATCACCTTCCGTTAGAAGAGAAATGGAATGTTTATACTCATGGTTTTGGCGCCGTTATAAGTTTACTGGGAATCATTTGGATTTTTTCCCATCCAGTCGCATTGGATTTTTGGGCAAGTGTGGGGGTTTTTATCTATGGCTTTTCCATGGTTTTTTTGTTTTCTGCTTCTTCCATATATCACGGAGTAAAATTGAAATATCAAGCCTTTTGGCAAAAGATCGATCATATTGGAATTTTTCTTTTAATCGCTGGAAGTTATACGCCCGTTACTTTAACCATTTTAAAAGAAAGTTCTGGTTATTATTTATTGGCGGGGGTATGGGCCATTGCTATTGTAGGAACAGTATATAAGCTTTTCTTTATTGGTAGATTCAAAAACCTTTCTCTATTGCTTTACCTCGCCATGGGATGGCTGGTAATTTTTGACATCGAAAATGTTATGACACTGTTTCCAGCGCAAGCTTTTTTTTACCTCGCATTAGGAGGAGGGTTTTATACCGTTGGAACAATTTTTTACCGCTGGGAGCGTCTTTATTTTCACCACGTGATATGGCATGTGTTTGTATTAGGTGGAGCGGCAGCACATTTTATGATGGTAAAAGAATTGGTTTTGTAAAATGAAAACATTACAACGAATTTTTATATGGTCAAGCTTAGTGGGGATAGTGTTATTACTCCTTTTCTTGTGGGGAAGTAACTCGATGGAAAAGCGAGATGATTTTTCAAGCTTAGCTACCCTTTTTGAACAAAACAATCTTTCTATAGAAGAGCATCTTTACCGTGTTGAAGGAGGGGAACTCTATGCAGTACAAATAGGGGATAAAAGCCTGCCAACTTTATTGTTAATTCACGGTTCTCCGGGCGACTGGACCGCCTGGAAGGAACTTATTTTATCGACTGATTTAACAGATCGCTACCAATTGATTATTCCTGACCGACCTGGCTATCAATATTCGACCGTTAAAGGAGGGAGTTTATCAACCCAAAGTACCTCGATGGCCATTTTAATGCAGAAACACTGTGATCCTTGTAGTGTTGTGGGACATTCTTTTGGCGGAGCCTTAGCCTTACAATTAGCGGTATATTATCCAGAAAAAGTAACGGCTGTTGTTTCCCTTTCTGGGACCATTGCCGCTCCTTTTCAAACGCCTCAATGGTATAATTACTGGGGAAGCAATCAATGGATTCAGCAATTGCTTTCTAACAGCTTTCTTGTGAGCAATCGCGAGATGATGTCCCTGTCGAAAGACCTTTTGGCGATAGAAAGTAAATTAAAGGAGCTGGATCAACCTATTCTTCTTCTTCAGGGCGGTAAAGATGTTTTAGTTAATCCAGCGTCTCCTTTTTATTTATTAAATCAATTGAACCAAGTTCATTTAAAGTATTATGATACTTGGAATCATTTTATAATTTGGACACAAATGGAAGAAGTTGCTCAGTTTTTACTTAGTTTTTAAAGTATACATTTCCTCTTCCAATTATTCTTTTGTATAGAGAAGGCATTCCTTTTGACACAACATTTGCATCTCCTTTGATTACGACATGGAGTTTTTCAATCGCATTGACTTCGCAATAGCCTTTTCCTAAAATAGAAATGGCTACATTTTTTGCTGGAATATTAAAGCCACCTAAGCGTCCATCTCCTTCGGTGACAACTTTTAAACTATCGATTTTGTTTAAGGGTGTATTGCTTGTAATCTTGACATCTTCTCTTAATTGAATATAGAATTTATGGGTTCCTTTAAATTGATTGATGTCTAAAATGCTTTTCTTATTCAAGGTGATACTTAATTCCTCTTGATTTTCAAAGTCTTCAAGGGTCACTTTACTTTTAGTGTCAATTAAAATTTTCTTTATTTTAGGTAAGTTGATTAACGCTTTAAATGGGGCGTTATCTTCACAAAACGGAAAGCGATTCGAGATGCTTAATCGTTTGTTATAGACTTGACTGCTCAATGAGTCTAAGTATCTGGGATGCTCGGTTATTTAAATATTGTGTGTTGATCCTTGTTTTAAGGTGTATTCTCCAGGAATAAAAGTTTCTAACTGATTAAAATCATCTAGTGGATATACTTTAGTAACCACTTCATCGGTTAAATAGAAACAATCCTCAAATTCTTCAGTACAACTGCTGAAAGTAAATAAGCTGGATAAAATCATGGTGGTAAATAGGTGTGGGGTAGTAGTTTTCATTAACGTAAAATTTAGTTGGTTGAAAAATACTGTCTAAAAAATCTTGTTCCTCTGCTAAAAAAAGAACCCCTAAGAAGTAGTTTCGTAGGAGTTCTTTGGAAAAAAATAAGTAGCGTAGGTTAAACTCAATTATTAAACTATAAGTATTTTCTTGCTGTAAAGATGCGTCAACTACCCCCTAAGTACACTATAATATGTATCAAGTGGTATTACTTATTCAATAAATGGTTAGTTTAATGTAATAAGTGGTAAAGTGACTAAAATATAGTGGCTACCCCAACGCCTAAAAGAATGCTTAAGAATTTCTGCAAATTGAAATTATGCCCTTCTGAACTTTCAAAGAGGATGGTGGTAGAAATGTGGAATAAGATTCCCACGACAAAGGGTTCAACAATTGTCTTAATCGTTTCATTTTCAACAATTAATGCTCCATAACTGCCCAATGGACTCATTAATGCAAAGAGCATTAAGGCTGCAATTTTTGCCATAGAAGAAGCATTTGACTGAAGTAACAAAGCCGTTATGACTAAGCCAATAGGAATTTTATGGACACTTACGCCCCATAAAAGTGCCGGTTGAAGGCCAAGAGGTATTCCCTCTAAAAAGGCGTGGATACATAAACTTAAAAGAATCACGGCCGGAAATCTATTGCGATGGTGATAGGTGTGACCGTGTTCTGCCCCTTTGGATAAAAACTCTAAAAGAATTTGAAAAAGAATTCCCCCTAAGATAAATAGACCAGTCGTTTTACTTGCTTCTGCATAGAGCTGTGGTAACATTTCAAGAATAAGGATAGAAAGAAGAAAGGCCCCACTGAAGGCTAAAATAAGCTTCATGCCTTTTGGTGTTTTTGGCTTAAAGTAAAATGCAATCGCTGCACCTAAAAAAACAGCGATAAAGGGCAAGAGGAAAGCAAAGATCATTTTTAGTGGTTTCTTGGCTAAAGCAAGTTTGATTGGCCAAAATTAAACTATTTTTGACGGAAGAAACTCACAGATGAGCGCAAATTTTAAGATGTTGGCCAAAACCTTTTTTGGTTTTGAAGATTTATTGGAAAACGAATTGAAGCAGCTCGGTGCTCAAGAGGTCGAGAAAGGCAATAGGGTAGTGCATTTTAAAGGAGATAAAGGTTTTATGTACAAGACCAATTTGAGTTTGCGAACGGCCTTAAAGATTTTAGTTCCCATCTATCATTGTCGGGTTAACAGTGAACACGATCTTTATCAAGCGGCTTATGATTATCGATGGGAACAGCATTTTACGGCTAAGGAAACCTTCGCGATTGACAGTGTTGTTTTTGGGGAAACCTTTACCCACTCTCTCTATGTTTCACAAAAGGTTAAAGATGCCATTGCAGACAGTTTTAGGGCCAAAACAGGACAACGTCCTTCGGTCAATTTAAAATATCCTGATGTACGCATTAACGTCCATATTGATCGTGATCAATGTACTTTTTCACTGGATAGCTCTGGAGCTTCTTTACACCATCGAGGTTATCGTACTGCGACCAATATTGCTCCCCTAAACGAAGTGCTTGCAGCAGGCTTGATCTTGCTCTCTGGTTGGGATCAACGCACCGATTTTTTAGATCCTATGTGTGGAAGTGGAACTATCCCCATCGAAGCAGCTATGATGAGTTGTAAGATACCTGCTAACATTAATCGTAAAGAATTTGCTTTTGAAAAATGGGCCGACTGGGACGAAGATCTTTATCTCACCATTGAAGAAAGTCAGCTTAATAAAATACAAGGTCTGGCTGGGACAATTAGTGGTTTTGACAAAGCTCCGTCTGCTTTTGAAAAAGCAAAAGATAATGTACGTAATGCTAACCTTGAAGAATTTGTGACTATCGAAAAAGATAATTTTTTCTTTAGTCAAAAAGAGCAAGAAGCTCCTTTACACATAGTGACTAATCCTCCTTATGGAGAGCGTTTAGAAGGGGATATTAACGCGCTTTACAGTAGTTTTGGAGACACCTTAAAACAGCACTACACCAATACACAAGCATGGATGATCACCTCAAACTTAGAGGCCATGAAGCACGTTGGATTACGACCTTCCCAAAAAATCAAACTGTTTAATGGAAAGTTAGAGTCACGTTTATTACATTACAATATCTATCCTGGAACAAAGAAAATTCACAAACTCAATCCTCCTACTTCATGAAAAAAGAAACCTTAGCCTTAGTCTTGAATTTTATTTTTTTTGCAGGTTTTTTCCTCTTCTTTAAAAATCTGATAGGGACTTTAATTCCCATGTCTTATGTACCATTAGTTGCCATGTCTGCCCTCTTTACTGCCATCGCAAGCCCTAAATTTTTAGTCAATAAAGGGAAACTCTACATGAAGATCCTATTGGTTAAAAAGCCGATTAGTTTTTAGGATCTTTTCGCTTAAATCTAAATGGAAAAGAGTAGGTGAGCGTATAGTTAATGCTTCCGCCAAATTTATTATCGTCCGTGATGCGATTAAACCCAGGCGCATAAAGATTCCCAAAACTCTGTGGTTGTTTATTATTTAATAAGCCATGCATCCTCAAGCTGATTCCTGCATAAAAATCAGGGAAGAGCTGTACTTTTGTTCCAAAAAGGAATTCAAACCAACCGGTACTCAATTGTTCTCTTTCTCCAGTTAAAAAACCTTCCTGAGTATTCACAACTAAGTATTGATTCAAGGCATAGAGTGTGTAATTATTCACTGTGTGGGTGTGAAGACTTCTCGCTAACCTAATTCCAACAAATAAAGCGTTGTCCATCCCTTTCCAGTTATTGAAAAAGTTGTAATCTACGCCCAGCTTAATATAAGACCCTGTTGTGGTGAAATTGATTTGTTCTGTTTGCTGTGTTCTTTGTTCTGAACCTACTTCTGCAGCAACGGCTACTCGTCTATTTAATCTTAAATCACCTACAATTTCAAGTCCCTGATACCCCTCTTCAAATTGTGTTCGCCCTAATTTGATCATATCAAGCCCCGCTCTTAGAGCAAAAGTTCTTGGAGCTTTCTCTTTGATCTCGTCTTTTTCTTCTTCTTGTGAAAAAGCAAACAAGGCCCAAAAAAAACTAATGGTAAATAAACAAATGTGCTTGCTCTTCATTTCGAATCGTATCTAATTGTATGACGGAATAGGAATACCATGAAATTGAACCTATGGTCGTGATGGGGGGAGTGTCTAACTGGTATTCTGCGCTAAATCCACAGGCGCGCCTGCTGTAAATATCCCTTCTGTTTGTATGATTAAATTGTAAGGTATCTGCGATGGTCAAACTGGCTGTGCTGGAAGGTAAAATAAAAGCATAACGGGTAAAATTCTTTGACAAATCCATGGGGATAGTCATAGAATCTGAGTTTAATATGCGATAAATTTGTTCTTGATTGATTTCCTTAATCGAAATATTTTCTGCTGCTTTGCGTTCTTCTGGAC
>JAKMGK010000107.1 GCA_022424955.1 Flavobacteriaceae bacterium | reverse complement strand
CCTTATGATTTTGATTCGACCTTTAATAAATACAGGGATACCTACAACGCAAATGATTTTGGCAAAAAATGGCAAGAGGCTCGCGTGGCAAGTCGCAACAGAAACAATCGATCTTTTTCTCCCACTCTTTTAATTATCATTGGAGTCTTAGTCCTGATCTTTCTATACATCATTGACTTTGATCTCTCTATATTTCGCTTATAATAGATGGAAGATGTCATTGCTTTACTTCCTGATCATGTTGCCAATCAGATCGCTGCGGGAGAGGTAGTTCAACGGCCTGCTTCTGTTGTCAAAGAATTACTTGAAAATGCGATTGATGCTAAGGCGAGTAGAATTCAACTTATCGTTAAAGAGGCAGGAAAACAGTTGATTCAAGTAGTGGATAACGGTTTAGGAATGAGTGCAACAGATGCGCGATTAGCCTTTGAACGTCACGCTACTTCTAAAATAAAGCAGTCAGATGATTTATTCGCACTACACACCAAAGGTTTTCGAGGGGAAGCACTCGCTTCTATCGCTGCTGTAGCCCAGGTAGAAATGCACACCAAAAGAGCTGTAGACGAGCTCGCTACTAAAATAAAAATCGCTGGAGGGGAAATTAAAGAGCAAGAATTACTGGTCGCTCTAGAAGGAACCGCTATGTCGGTAAGTAATTTGTTTTTTAATGTTCCTGCAAGGCGAAATTTCTTAAAGTCTAATGCTGTAGAGTTAAGGCATATTATCGATGAGTTTCATCGGGTGGCGATTGCTCATCCAGAGTTAAGTTTTTCAATGGTACACGGTGGATCAGAATTATTTGATCTTCCGGCTGGAAAACTAAAACAACGTTTAGTGCATATTTTTGGTAATAAAATAGAAGATAAGCTTGTCCCTGTAGAAGAAAACACCTCGGTCTCTGCCATCAATGGTTTTGTTTTAAAGCCAGAGGCAGCTAAGCGAAGTAGAGGGATGCAGTTTTTCTTTGTCAATAGACGATTTGTAAAAAGTAGCTTTTTGCACCACGCGATTTGTACCGCCTTTGAGGGACTGTTAAACGATGGATCTTATCCGGGCTATTTTTTGTTCTTTGACTTAGCGCCAGATTCTATCGACATTAATATTCACCCCACAAAGACAGAAGTGAAGTTTGAAAATGAACAAAGCTTGTTTGCTATACTTCACTCTGCAGTAAAGCATAGTCTGGGTATGTTTCAAGTTTCCCCAACCTTAGACTTTGATCGTGATTCCAATTTAGATGTACCCTATCAACAGGTGGATCAATCTGCTGTTCCACCTAAAATAGAGGTAGATCGCAGTTTTAACCCTTTTAGTACTCTCTCTGCACAATCTTTTTCTTCTAAACTTAGTCCACAATGGGAGTCACTATATCAAGAAGTAGGAAGCACAGAGTCGTCAGAGATAAATTTATTGTCAGGCGAAGAGGTAGAGCAGAGTATTGGTGAACAAAAGATTTTTCAGTTGATGAATCGCTATGTAGTAAGTTCAACAGGAGCAGCACTTTTATTGATTGATCAACAAAGGGCGCATGAACGTATTTTATATGAGTTCTTTTTAGCGAATGTTACCCATGCTAATTCTGCCAGTCAACAATTACTTTTTCCTTTAGAAATTCCTTTGACAGCTCTACAGTTAGTTTTATTTGAGGCTTATCAAAGTTTATTGGTGTCAGTAGGTTTTCATTTAGGAGAGCAAAAAGGTTCTACTGTTGAGGTTTTAGGTATCCCAAGTGTTTGCTCTGAAAACATGGCGGTAAAAGTATTTGAGGATTTGTTCTCTGCCATAGAAAATGATCAACCGCAAGACACTTTTACCCAAACTGATGTTATGGTTAAGTCCTTGGCTAAAACCCTCTCAATTAAAAGAGGCAAAGCCCTAATAATAGAAGAACAACAGCAATTGATCAATGATCTATTTGCTTGTAAAGAAGCACAGCTCTCTCCATTTAATCGGCAGATTTTTGTTTCTTTGACAAAAGAAGAATTAGAGAAAAAATTTAGCTAGATGCGGGGGATAACAGATACAGTAAAACACTTGTTAATCATTAACGGAATTTTCTTTTTTGCCAAAGGTATATTAGGAGAATTTTTTACCGAACAAACGGCCTTACATTTTTATCTCAATCCTTCTTTTCAAATATGGCAGCCACTTACCCATATGTTTATGCATGGAAATTTTTCTCATATTCTCTTTAATATGTTTGGTTTATGGATGTTTGGTTCCCCATTAGAACAACTCTGGGGGAAACAAAAATTCTTATTTTATTATTTCTCAGCAGGTCTAGGTGCAGCTATATTACAAATGTTAGCCTATGGGTATCAATTTCATTCGGTTACTGCAGTATTAAATGAGGCTGGAATTAGTACACAAGATTTTATTAATTCAATGGCGGCAAATAGGGTAGGAGATGGCTGGTTAAATTTGGTAAGTATTGAGGACATTAGAGCTGCTTACAGCGGTTATTTTGCCTCTATGGTAGGGGCTTCTGGAGCCTTATATGGGATAATTGTTGCCTTTGCTTTTATGTTTCCAAATGTTCCTTTGTTTTTAATATTCATCCCCATTCCTATCAAGGCTAAATATTTTGTTCCCTTATTAATTTTAGGGGATTTATTCTTAGGGTTTTCTTCTTATTCAATAGGTCCTATTGCACACTTTGCTCATGTAGGGGGGGGAGTGACTGGCTTTTTAATGATGTATTATTGGAAGAAAAATCAGTTCAATCAAAACCGATGGAATTAAGATGAGCAGAATCGATACTTTACGTCAGCGTTTTAGTCAATTTAATATTGCAGAAAAATTGATTTTAATCAATGTTGTTTGCTTTGTTATCCCTTTTTTTTTGCGCTCAATCTTCTTTTTATTTGACTTACCTGCCCAAAGCTTCTTATCCTTTTTTGAGCTTTCTGCTTCGATAGTAGACTATATTTATCAACCTTGGAGTTTATTCACCTATGGTTTTTTGCATGACAGTATAGGCCACATTTTTTGGAATATGCTTCTACTGTACTATACTTCTCAATTTTTTCTAAACTTATTTTCCACTCAGCGATTTATCAATGTGTATTTTATGGGAATACTGCTAGGTGGTTTAGTTTTTATATTAAGCTATGCTGTGTTTCCAGCCTTTAAAAATCAATCTCCACAAATGGTTGGCGCCTCTGCTGGTGTTATGGCAGTATTGATTTTTAGTTGTACTTATATGCCTACGCAAGAAGTGCGTTTATTGTTTTTTAATGTTAAGTTAATGTACATTGGGATCGCATTAGTGATCGTAGATGTTTTGCAAATCCCAACTGGAAATGCAGGGGGTCATTTAGCGCATATTGGCGGTGCAGCTCTGGGCTATATTTATGCCCAGCAGTTACAAAACGGAAAAGATATTGGGAGTGGTTTTGAACGTTTATGGAAGTGGCTAGCCGCTCTTTTTACTGCTCAATCTAATATGAAAACTGTTCATAGTACGCCAAGAAGAGATTCAAAAAGAAGCATGCAGTGCGATCAAGAAAAAATCGATCGTATTTTGGATAAAATCAGTGCTTCGGGTTATGACAGTCTTACAAAAGAAGAAAAAGAATTACTTTTTAATGCCGGAAAAAAATAAGGTCCCAAAATTGCTGCTATGAAACTAAATGTTTTTGAGAAGTTATTGCTCATCTTCAATGGGTTATTCCTTGTTTTTCAATTGATGTTGATGGGGAGTATCCCATCTTTCTTTGATTTTTCTATCCTCAATTTATTTGTCCCTCTTGTGGTGCTTGTTAACCTCTTGTTATTTTGTTATTGGGTGGTCAAGATCAAATGGCCTTTTTTATTGTTTATGGGGGCATTTTTAATAGGGTATGGAGAGTGGAATTTGCTCTACCAATTTCCAAAAAACACATTTAGGACAAGTAGTTCATCTATTTCGGTAATGAGTTATAATGTACGTTTATTTAATAAATACAATTGGATTGAAGACACAGATGTTTCTAAAGGAATAGCCCAAATGATTCAAGAGAAAAACCCCGATGTTATCTGTTTTCAAGAGTATTCAAAGACAGGTACTCCAAGATTAGATGCTTATGAATATCGCTATATTCAGCCCAATAGATCTATGGGGAAATCTCCCTTAGCGATTTATTCTAAATTCCCCATTTTAGATCAGGGGTATATAGATTTTGAAGCCTCTTCGAATAGTGGTGTTTATGTTGATTTATCTTTTAGACAGCAGCGTTTTAGGGTGTATAATTTACATTTAGAATCATTTAGAATTAATGCAGAAGATAGGTTGTTTACCAATCCAAATTCTGCTGCATTGCAAATCAAATTTGATGAGGTTTTTAAAAAGCAGCTAAGTCAAATAGAACAATTCGAAGCTGTTGAGGCCAGTAATGATTTGCCAGCAATATTGTGTACAGACTTAAATAATACTCAGTTTTCAAAAACCTACAAGGCCTTATCAAGGGGACTCAAAGATGCTTTTGCCACAGCGGGAAAAGGTTTAGGGGAAACCTTTTACTTTTCTTCATTTCCGTTGCGAATAGATTTTATTTTTGTTGCTGAAGATTTTAAGGTCAATTCTTTTGAAGTGATTGAAAAAAACTATTCTGATCATTATCCTATTGTGACTACTTTGGGTTGGGATTAATCCAATCGCTCAAGGTAATCTAAGCTTTGTGGTCCTTGATTAAATAGCAGATCCAGGATACTTAAATGCGGAATAAAACCGTATTTAGTCGCAAAGACCTGTTGATATACAGGATAGCTTATTGTCGACTCTTTTTTTGCGTTGATCAAACTTTCTTCTTGTGGAGATAGAGGGCTGTAGTTTTCTTTAAACGAAAATGAGAAGTCAATTTCTAAGAAAGATAGGATACACTTTAGAAGACCAATATTGAAGTCCATTAATTTCTCTGGTTGTTTGAAAAAGATTTCTTTGAGATCGTCTTCATAAAACTCAAAAAAGGGAGAAGACCGATAAGCAGAGCTTAGGGATCTCCAATGGAGCTTTTGCCAATTCTCTTCCCACATGATTTTTACGGCTTTATCTTTTTGATGCCCATCCTGTTTTGTGTGTTGTATGGGGATGGTTAGATTTAATTTTCCGTTAGCCCCATAGATACTACATCGATTGCGATAAGTTTGTTTTTGATAATTTGATTCTAGGGTAAAAGTCACCTCTTTGGCTTTTAGTAAAGCTTTTACATATTGAATTGAAGGAAAATAAGCTGGAACAAATTGCATTATGCCGATTGTGCTTTTTTTCTTCTTAAAATGAAGGCAACGATTTGCCAGATTAAAATAATTCCGAAAACAAATGGGCCAAAGGCTAAAGCTTTTCCTTCCCCCTTAACAGTTGTCATAACCCTATCCCAACGGATACTCCAGTTGCGGATACCGTCATTGATTCCTTCAATGCTAAACCAAATTAATACGGGTTTTCCCACGATGTGATCTTCTGGCACAAAGCCCCAGTAACGACTATCTTCAGATCGATGGCGATTATCTCCCATCATCCAGTAATAATTTTGTTGAAAGCTGTATTGGGTGGTTTCTTTTCCATTGATGAAGATCGCTCCATCTTTCACTTCTAGAAGATTTTTCTCGTATTCTCGAATAATCTTTTTGTACAAAGGGAGGTTTTGTAAAGTTAAATTGACACTTGTCCCTGCTTTAGGAAGGACAATGGGGCCAAAGTTATCTTCATTCCAGTCATAGGGTAGGTGATTAGGGAAAAAACTTGTATTGGGTGTTTTAGAGCGATTGACTTGTCTGATAATACTGTCTAATTCCATCACCTTATTTAAACCCTCTGCCTCGGCAATGGTGAGCAAAAGTTCTTTTTGGGGTTCTAATATTTCACTCATTTTTAAGCGTAGCTTTCGGGCAACTTCCACTGGAATTCCTGCAGCGGGGCTAATCACTATAAAATTATCCCTTTCGTTAGAGTATATTCCATAGATATAGGGTAATAGCGCCTGATAGCTTTCATTACTGATATTATCAATACGGTATTTACGGGTGAAGTCTTTAAAGTTTTCAGATTGTAATTTCCTACCAGAGATGCCTTTTGCCCTGTAGGCTGCATGCACATATTGCGTCTTAGCTCTTTCGGGTAAAATACTCCTTTCTCCATTGATATGAACAAAACCGTCAACGATAGAAAGCGTGTCTCCTGGAATACCCACACAGCGTTTGACATAGTTAGATTTTTTGTCAATGGGTTTACGCACTCCTTTTTCTTTGACAAAAAATTGACGTACGGTATCTGCTGGCCAACTAAAAACAACGATTTCATTGCGTGCTACTTTTTGAAATCCAGGGAGTCTAAAGTAGGGGAGTTGCGGGAAATCCAAATAAGATTTTGATTTAACAAGGGGTAAAGTATCGTGCACCATGGGAAAGGCAACTGCGGTCATGGGGGTACGAGCTCCATAATGGAATTTACTTACGAAGAGAAAATCTCCAATCAATAGTGTTTTTTCTAACGATCCCGTTGGGATGATATAGGGTTGTATAAAGTAATTATGCACTAATGTTGCAGCCGTAATAGCAAATATTAAAGCACTAATCCATTCGCCAAACCAGGTACGTGGAACTAAAGAGCGGTCTGCTTGATATTGAACATTGTCATTGTAATTGATGGTATAAGTGTATAAACCAAAAGTCAAGATTCCTAATGCTGTGTCTAAGGAAGAGTTTTTCCCAAAACTTCTCAGGGTTTCTACCCACACAACAGGAAATATCATCAAGTTAATAATAGGGATAAACAAAAGGACAACCCACCATTTAGGGCGTCGAATGATTTCCATTAAAACTACTGCGTTATAGACAGGGATTAGGGCTTCCCAGCTTTTTCTTCCCGCTTTTTTATAAAGTTTCCAGCTCCCTCCAAAATGGATGAGTTGTACTGCTAGAAAAAAGATAAACCATTGTAAAATTGTCATAGGTCAAATTATAAATTTAATACGTCTTTCATAGAGAAAATGCCTTCTTTTCCTTTAAGCCATTCTGCTGCAATTACTGCGCCAAGGGCAAAACCTTGTCTGGAGTGTGCCTTGTGTTCAATGCGAATCTCATCTACCTCAGAAGAATAGGTGATGGAGTGAGTTCCAGGGACTTCCCCCTCTCGATAAGCGCTAATTTTTAGCTCATTAGTTTTGGGATCCATCGACCATTTTTTGTAGTGATCGTTTTGTGCTGCAATCCCTTCGGCAAGTGTAATAGCAGTTCCACTGGGGGCATCAAGTTTATGGATATGATGGGTTTCTTCTAGATGTGCGGTGTAGTTTTTTTCTTGCCCTTTCATCAATTGGGCCGTAAGTTCATTCAGTTTAAAAAATAAATTCACCCCTATGCTAAAATTTGACGCATAGAGGAATCCACTTTTTTTAAGCTTACAATAGTCGTGAATCTCGTTTAACTGCTCTAGCCATCCGGTAGTTCCAGAAACTACAGCTACATCGTTGTCAAAGGCTAATTTTAGATTGTTCACTGCTGCAGATGGAATACTAAAGTTGATCGCCACATCTGCATTAGAAATATCTCCCTGGGTGCTGTCTTTGTCTTGAATGGAAACAATCTCATGCCCGCGTTCTGTTGCTAATTCTTCTATGGCTTTCCCCATTTTTCCGTATCCCAGTAATGCAATTTTCATAGTTAAAACTTAAGTTGAAAAGCTAGCCCAACAGTAGGGTCAGCATAAATATTTTCTTGATTAAAATAGGGTTTAAAGGCTAAATCTTGATCTACGTTAAACTGAAGTAAATGCGCCCCAACATTTGCATCCAATACATTGAGTAAATATCCTCCCACCAGCCATAAAAAGGCAAGGTCTCGATTAGTTTTATGGAACTCCATACCTTCAACTAATTGACTATTTAAGGCTATTTTATTGGTGAATTGATCAGAAAAATCCCCTCTAATTCTTTGTTTATAGGCTGTTCTGTAGCGGTTGTAAGCATCGCTTTGTGTCTTGTAGAAATAGCCTGCGGTCGCTAAACCTCCATAGATAAACGGGAGGGTCCAGTACCGTCTTGTGTGTATTTGACCTAATCCAGGTACCACTGCCGAATAGAAGGCTGCTTTAGAAGGAGTAAGGTAGTCTTTTTTGATGCGTTCTCTTCTGGGTAAGCTATCTAGGGCTGTACGGTCTTGACTAAAAGAAAGTATAGAAAAGAGGATGAAAAATAAAAGAAGAAGTTTATTCCTCACGTTTTAAACGTTTTTTTATGCGGCTAAATTCCTGTTGAGAGTCAAAAGGAATATGAATCACCCCTTTACCATCTTTGTTAAAGCTTATATTAACTTCAACACCAAAAAACTGTCCAAAGTCTGCTTTGCCCTCTTCTAGATAAGGAGGGGTATGAACAGCTTCTTTCACAGCGGGTGGATTTTTGAGGTCTTTAACTAAGGCTTCTGTTTTACGAACACTTAAATCTCCTTTGATGATTTTTTCATAGAGATCGAGTTGATTTTCTCTGTCATCAACATTGATTAAAGCACGACCGTGCCCCATCGATAAAAATCCATCTCGCATCCCAGTTTGTACAATGGGATCGAGCTTGAGTAAACGCATATAATTTGCAATGGTCGATCTTTTCTTCCCTACTCTTTGACTCAATTGTTCTTGAGTTAGAGAAATCTCGTCAATCAAGCGTTGATAGGACAATCCAATTTCAATTGGATCTAAGTTTTGACGTTGAATATTTTCAACCAAAGCCATTTCAAGTGATTCCTGATCATTCGCAATTCTTACATAGGCGGGTACAGTAGCTAATCCTATCATTTTTGCTGCGCGAAAACGCCTTTCTCCAGAAACGAGTTGAAATGCATTAAAGGCAGTCTTTCTAACTGTGATGGGTTGAATAATTCCTAGTTCTTGAATCGAACCAGCTAATTCTTTTAAGCTTTCTTCATTGAATTGAGTTCGGGGTTGAAAAGGATTGACTTCAATTTGTTCTATGGCTAATTCTATAACATTGCCCACGACTTGATCTGCATTTTTATCTGTTGCAGATTGTATATCGTTTTCTGGGTCTTGTAAAAGAGCAGAGAGTCCTCTACCTAAAGCGGGTTTTTTACCTGATTTTGCCATGATTTACTTGTTTTTCTTTAAAACTTCTTCTGCCAAGCTTAAATAATTTTGTGCCCCTTTACTAGTGGCATCATATTCAATAATATTTTCCCCATAACTGGGGGCTTCACTTAAACGAATATTTCTTTGGATAATGGTTTTGAATACCATGGTGCCAAAGTGTTTTTTTACTTCCTCTACTACTTGATTGGATAAACGCAATCTAGCGTCGTACATGGTCAATAAAAGCCCTTCAATATCAAGATCAGCGTTGTGAATCTTTTGAACACTTTTAATAGTGTTGAGTAATTTTCCTAATCCCTCTAAGGCGAAATATTCACACTGAATAGGGATAATAATCGAATTTGCTGCTGTCAATGCATTGAGGGTGATTAGCCCTAAAGAAGGGGCACAGTCAATCAAGATAAAATCATATTGATTTTGCAAAGATTCTAGCGCTTTTTTCAACATAAATTCCCTCTCTTTTTTATCCACTAATTCAATTTCAATCGCCACAAGATCAATATGAGAAGGGATGATATCTAAATGAGCAACATTGGTTTTGACAATTGTTTGATCTATGGTAGCAGTATGCTCAAGTAGTTCATATGTCCCCAATTTTTTATCATCGACAGAAATCCCTAGCCCCGAAGTAGCATTTGCTTGTGGGTCTGCATCAATAAGAAGAACCTTTTTCTCTAATATAGCTAATGCTGATGCAAGATTGACAGAGGTGGTGGTTTTACCTACTCCTCCTTTTTGATTTGCAATTGCAATGACTTTGCCCATGGGAAATTTTTAGTTTTTAAAAGTACAATTTATTCATGCGGAATAAAAAGCATTTCAATGAGGTTTTTAACAATTTAACGAATTTTTTGCTTTAAAAAAAAAGCTTAATCCTCGACAATAAAGATAGTTTCGTCTTTACGTTTGTGCCCATAGTTTTCACGGGCATATGTTTCAAGGCTATCTAAATTTTCTAATTGGCTTATGGCGGCTTTATCTTGTTCTATTGTTTGCTGTAGATCTTTTTTTCTAGCTTCAAGCTGTTCTATTTCTTCATTAAGTTCTCTATGGGTTAACCAGGAATGGCTGTCTAGAAATAACATCCAGAACAAAAAAATAGTCGCTATGGTCACATAGGCTGTTTTGTAAAGATTTTTTTTCTTGAGGAGTGAACGAAGTAGGCGAGATAGGGACATGGTTATTTTTTAATTGAAGCGACTTTTTCTTCCGTGATAATTACTGTGCTAGAATTCCCCCAACTGTTTAAAATATAATTCATTACGTCTGCAATTTCTTCTTCGTCTAATCCTTGATTAATCATATTGCTGTTATAGCTTACCCCGTTGACTTTAATGGGTCCTCTTAAACCGTATTTGATGGCATGAATGCTTTGATCAATATTGTTTAAATAATCAGATTTTGCTAAAGGAGGTCTTGCACCTTTTACTCCTTCCCCTTTAGCCATATGGCATTGAATGCAAAAGTCATTATAGATTTCTTTCCCATCTGCGATGCTTTGCTCCAGGGGTTTTTGTTGGTAAATGTTAAAGCTTGTAATGCTAAAAGCGGTGATTAAAAAAGAATATAAGAGTCTCATTAGTTTAAGCTTTAGGGACGATTTTTAAAATTCCTTTTCCTTCTACCCCCACATAGAGGTAACCATCTGGACCTTCTTCAACATTGCGAACCCGACCAATCGAGTCCAAAACTTTTTCGCGCTTTATCACCTGATTATTTTTTATTTCTAAACGTTCTAGGTATTCAAATTTTAAGGAGCCCACAAAAAGATCTCCTTTCCAATTGGGATAAATATCTGAAGTCGAAAAAGTCATTCCAGAGGGGGCAATTGAAGGAAGCCAATAGTATAGGGGTTGCTCTAAACCTTCTTTTTTAGTGATATCAGTAATGGGGGTCCCGCTGTAATTTATTCCATAAGTGATAATAGGCCACCCATAGTTTTTCCCTGCTTTAATTACATTGATTTCATCTCCGCCGCGAGGGCCGTGTTCGTGTACCCATATTTTTCCAGTTTCTGGATGGGTGATCATTCCTTGCGGATTTCGATGACCATAACTATAAATCGCTTTACGGTTATTGTCATTATCGACAAAAGGGTTGTCTGTTGGAATGCTTCCGTCGAGATTTAAGCGATAGATTTTTCCGCCATCTCTTGTAAGATCTTGTGGATTAACCTCGCGATTTCCGCGGTCTCCAATAGAGAAATATAAATAGCCTTGATCGTCAAATGAAATTCTTGAGCCCCAATGCTGCCCTTTTTTAGTGTTGTAATCACCTTTGTATAAAAGCTTAGTATTGACTAGTTGATTTCCTTCTAGTTGAGTGCTGTATAATGCGGTGTGTCCTCCTTTGTCTTCTCCCAGAGGCGAGCTAGTGGTAAAGTAAATTATCCCAGTTTCTTGATAATTAGGCGCAATGGCAATATCGAGTAATCCTCCTTGACCTCTTACATAAACGGGAGGTAATCCTTGTACTTCTGTTTTAACACCATCGACAACTCGGTAAAGGATACCAGCTTTTTCTGTCACTAATAGTTCATTGTTGCTTAAAAAAGTTAATCCCCATGGAATATCGATACTGTCGGTAACAACTTCATAGGTATAATCGATCGTACTAGGGGATTGAATTTTGGGTCCATTTTCTTGTGCATCACAGCTAAAAGAGAGTAAGGCAAATCCGTAGATTAAACGGGATAATTTTTTCATAGTTGAAGCTTAAAGCATAAAAATACAAAAGGGATACTAACCTGCTAAAGATTTTTGAAAAAGAATCTTCAGGGGGTGTGGTTTTGATGAATATAAGGGTCAAAAAAAAGGATGAAGTAATTCATCCTTATTGTTTGTTGTGGAGATGGGATAAAAATTTATTATCCTTTTAAAGTCGGGATGACAGGATTTGAACCTGCGACCCCACGCACCCCATGCGTGTGCGCTACCAGGCTGCGCCACATCCCGTGGTCCATTTTTTGTCGGGGTGGCAGGATTCGAACCTGCGACCTCCTGCTCCCAAAGCAGGCGCGATGACCGGGCTACGCTACACCCCGAAAAATGGTAGGCAAATATACTATTAAATCTTTGAGTGAAGTAGCTTTTTTTAAAAGAGTTCTATTCCTCTCTTTTTCATATTCTTACTGCTCTTTTTTCTTGATTTCTAACCCGTCCTCATCAATATTTACTTTGATTACAGTTTCGTCATCAGAAAGGTTGATCTCTAAACTATCTTCGTCAAAATGCATTTCCCCATTGATGTTTTCACAATCTTGACAAACTAATTCTCCCCCTTGCATATGCCACAGGTGTCCAGCAATACGTTTGCGGTAATAATCTTTATCATTTTTGATTTTATGTGAAAGGTATGGACCTAGATCATTATCAATGTAGATATATTTCCCATCGGGGACAGTTAATTTGAGTCGAACACTTTCTGGGTTGTTTTTATGAGAAATGGGAGATAACCAGTAATCATCGATCATTAATTGATTGTCATAGTAATCTAAGGAATAGTCTATGACTTCTGTGTTTTTAGTGGCCTTAGATTGATTCCAACCTCGTGCATTTTTTTCAACCGTCATTTCAAGTGTGTTCTCATTGTGGTCTCCAATCCAAAGTCGAACGTTGTTGTCTAGTCTAAATTTATTTCCGTTTTCATCTTCCACTAAGGTAAAATGATTGAATACTGTAACGGTTTCATCGTATTTGTGATCTTCGTTGAGATAGATTTTAAGGGTGTCTTTTGTTTGCTGTTCCCAGAGGATATTCTGTGTGTTTTTTGCACTAATCGCAAAGGATTTTGATTCTATAATGCCAAAGACGATTAATGTGATGAGTGACAGTATCCACAAGCCTAATAAGACTAGTCTTGAAAGGCGACTCATTACAGACTTATTTTGAGCTAATAGTTGTAATCCCAGTGTGAATAAAAAGATAAACGGAATCCCAATAATTAAGAGAGCAAAAAATCCTAAAATGAAAACAGGGATATCTAATGAGAGACCAAATTGCATAATTTCTTGTGGGACAATGGCAGAAAAAACACTTCCGATTATTGTGCTTACAAAAATGACAAGCAATACAATGCTTGACATAAAGAGCAAGAATACCCCAATGAGAAGGGTGAGGAGTTTGACTACCCCTCTAGCTAGTTTTAGGATTAAATCTGAAAAATCTTTTGACTTTTTTTTTATTTGATTCCCCAAGTTTTCATAGTCGACTTCTTTTACTTTGTCTCCGACCTGATCAATTTCTTCTTTGATCTTTTTTTTAATATTTGAAACATTGACGGGTTCTCCCTTCATCATTAATTTATCGGCTGTTGTTTTTGCTTCTGGGATAAGAATCCAAAGCAAGACATACACAAGAACGACGCCTCCTACAGATGAAAAGAAAAGGATTAGTAAGATTAACCTGATCCATACACTGTCTAAGCCCACATAGTGACTCAATCCGCCAGCTACCCCACCTAGAAAACGATCGTCTGGGTCTCTAAAGAGTTTTTTTGAACCATTATAGCTTGGAGAGGTTTCGTTTGTTTCTTCTTCTCCTGCAAGATCTTCTGGTTTTCCTAAGGTTTCGATTACTTGTTCCACGTCTTCGACAGAAATGACATAGAGGTCATCCTTTTTAAGGCCAGTAAATAACTCGGCAATACGTGCTTCAATATCTTCTAGAATATCTTTAGCCCCTTCGGTATTTTTAAATAAGTGTTCTAGATTATCAAGGTAATTTTTAAGGAGGGAATAGGCATTTTCGTCTAAGGAAAATAAGGTTTGTGCTAAGTGGATATTGGTTGTTTTATTCATGGTATTATTTTTTGATTAGGGCGTTAACGGCATTGGATAAGTCACTCCACGAGGTGTTGAGTTCTTTTAAAAAGTCTTTTCCCTCTTTAGTAATGGTGAAATATTTTCGTGGGGGTCCCGCATTAGACTCTTCCCAGCGATATTCTAGTAATTGTGCATTTTTGAGTCGGGTTAAAAGGGGGTAGAGGGTGCCCTCTACAACCAGTAGTTTAGATTCTTTTAATCGGGTTAAGATTTCTGAGGAATATTTAGACTTTTTATCAATTGTTGATAAAATACACAGTTCTAAAATTCCTTTTCTCATTTGAGCTTTTGTATTCTCTATGTTCATAAAGACTTGTATTGATTTGAGTACTTTCTTTTACAAAAGATAAGTATAAAAGATAGTATTATGCAATACATAGCACATGTTTTAACATTTCCACAACATCCTTGTGTTGCATTAAAGTATAAGTTTGTTTCAAACCAAAGAATTATGAACCAACTCGAATTTTACCAAACTGTTTTACAGAAAGTGAGTTTTGACAAGACTTTATTCCGTAAGGAATATGTCAAAGCATTGAGCGATTTATCGGCTTCTGATAAGTTAAAATTAATGTGGTGGTGTAACAGGGAATTTTCCCCTATAGTTTTAAGCCCTGAAAAAGAATATTAAGGGCTAATAATTTTAACATTCTCAATTACAATAGCACCACGAATAATACCTTCTATGGTTTTTTGTAAGGCGTCTATTATTTGAATTTTCAATTGACTTTTAGGAAAAACAAGACTAATTTCTCTGGCAGGTGGTGGGCCTTGAAAATGTTTCAGTTTTGCTTTGTTTTCTCTTGAAAGCGTTAGTGTGTTGAGATAGGGTACAAGTGTCATTCCTAGTCCCTCGTTAGATAGATTGATTAAGGTTTCAAAACTGCCGCTTTTTAAATCAAAGGCATTATTTTTTTTCAGACTACAAAATGATAGTGCTTGATTGCGAAAGCAATGTCCTTCTTCTAATACAAGTATGTTTTCATCTTGCAGGTCTTCCTGCGAAAGTTGTTCTACCATATTGAGGCGATGTTGTTCTGGGATGTAGCCTACAAAGGGTTCATAGTAGAGGGGACGTTCTTCTATGTTGTCGTATTTAAGCGGAGTTGCTGCAATACCAGCATCAATTTTCCCTTCTTTGAGTTGGGTAATTATACTATCTGTATTTAGCTCTTGAATCTTAAGATTGATTTTAGGGTACTTATTGATAAAAGTGTTGAGAAACATGGGGAGTAAAGTGGGCATTACTGTAGGGATGATTCCTAATTTAAATTCTCCTCCAATAAAACCTTTCTCTTGTGCGACAATATCATCCATTCTTTTGGCTTCGGCTAAAATATTGCGCGCCTGTTCAAGGATCTGTTCGCCTACCTTTGTCAAGCGAATGGGTTTTTTAGTTCGATTAAAGATTTGTACCCCTAATTCATCTTCAAGCTTCTGGATTTGCATGCTCAAGGTAGGTTGGGTTACAAAGACTTGTTCTGCGGCTACAGTAAAGTTTCCTGCTTCTGCAACAGCAATCATGTAAGAGAGTTGGGTTAGTGTCATATTATAATAATTTATACTTTTTCAAATATAATAAGAAAATATGATAATAATTAATTTTCGAGCACTTTAACACGCATTCTAATATTGTTTATTGGTGCTTCTCTGCCGTCAATTTCTTGACGACAAATAGCATCGACCACTTCCATTCCTTTAATTACTTTCCCAAAGGGGGTGTAGTTTCCGTCAAGATGATATGCACCGCCTTTTTGTTGCACAATAAAAAATTCATAAGGTGACGCTAATCGATGGGGATTATCCATTTCGCTACTGGGCATGGAAACAATCCCACGATGGTGTTTGAGTCCTTTTTTTACATCTGGAGGGAGTAAATATCGACCGATTAATCTTCTTTTTTTACTAGTGTTAGGATGATCAGAATTACCTCCTTGAATCACAAAGTTGGGCACCACACGATGAAAAAATGTGTCGTTAAAATAGCCTAAACGGATGAGGTAAATGAAATTTGCTTTGTGATAAGGGGCCTCGTCAAATAGTTCTATGGTAATTTCTCCAAAACTTGTTGAAATTTCGACTAAACTGGGCAAGTCTTGTTTTTGATACTCAAATAAAAAAGGAATCGCATTTTTTTCGTTTAAGATAACAGTTGGCTCTTCTAGAAGCATTGTCTTTTTTTTGGGCTTTACGATTTTAGTTTTGGTGGTGATTTGTTGTTTTGGTGCAGATTTTTTTGAAGAAGTCGAACAAGCCATCCCAAAAAATAGTGGTAATATTAAGGTAAAGAATTTTCTAGATAGCATATGTCGTTAGATTACATCGCGCAATTGACCTCAAAAATAGAAGAAATTCCAAAACCTGGATTAGCTGCGCAGCTTAAAATGGCACCGCCCCATAGATTTGGGACCAAACAAACTTTACTCAAGGTGCCTAAAAATGTAAAAAAGGCTGCCGTTATGATGCTGCTTTACCCCAATAGAGAAAAGGAATTATGCTTTTGTCTGATCCAGCGCACTACCTATAATGGGAAGCATTCTGGACAAATTAGCTTCCCCGGAGGTAAAAGAGAAGAAGAGGATATCGACTTTTGGGCTACTGCCTTGAGAGAAAGCCAAGAAGAAGTAGGGGTAAACCCCGAAAAGGTTCAACTTATTACCACATTGTCTTCCACTTATATCCCGCCCAGTAATTTTTATGTCTACCCCTATCTGGCCTATACTAATCAGTGCCCAGACTTTATAGCAGAAGAAGGGGAGGTCGATCATGTGATTGAAGTCCCGCTGGAAGATCTGTTGAAAGAAAGTGCCATACAAGACGGGCCTATCACTGCATCTTATACATCAGAAGTTATCGTGCCTATGTTTGTTTTTGGGACTTATCGTGTATGGGGAGCAACTGCGATGATTTTGTCTGAGGCAAGAGAAATCATTCGCTTAGCTAAATAATGCTATCTTTACGCGATTTTAGAAGTGTATGAAGTTGTTTGATAAAACTCCCTTTGGACAATATCTTTTTTTAAAAAGGATGTTAATACGTTACTTGGGTGTACTTACCCACAGAAGGTATAGAGGATTTAATGAATTGAATATTGAGGGCTCTGAAGTTATCAAGAATCTACCAGATACCAATGTACTGTTTGTATCTAATCACCAGACCTATTTTGCCGATGTGGTGGCTATGTTTCACGTTTTTAATGCAAGTCTGCATGGTAGGATTGATAACATTAAGAATGTAGGTTATTTATGGCACCCAAAGCTCAATATATATTTTATTGCGGCTAAAGAGACCATGAAGGCAGGTTTACTCCCTAGGATTTTAGCCTATGCTGGTTCTATCTCAATAGAACGTACATGGCGAGAGGCAGGCAAAGATATTAATCGTCAGGTTAAAATGAGTGATATCTCCAATATAGGAAGAGCACTTGACGATGGCTGGGTGATTACATTTCCGCAAGGAACGACAACTCCTTTTAGACCTTTAAGAAAAGGAACAGCACATATTATAAAAAAATACAAACCCATTGTAGTACCTATTGTCATTGATGGCTTTAGAAGATCTTTTGATAAAAAAGGTTTAATGATTAAAAAGAAAGGAATACTTCAATCCATGATTATCAAAGAACCCTTAGAATTTGATTATGAAAATGATTCTATGGAAGACATTATAGAAAAAATTGAATATGCTATTGAGCAACATCCTTCTTTCTTAAAGGTTTTAACTCCAGAGGAAATTGAAGAGCAAGAATTGTTAAATAAACAAAGGGAGTGGTAGCTTAGTCTTCTATCCTGAGTAACTCTTTTTCGTTGTTTTTTAATGGGCGTAAAAACCTTCCGTATACAAAATAATACAAGAGTCCAAAGAGGCCTAAGATAATTGCGATCAAAATTCCTATCATAAAAATGATCATTATCAATGAGTTGTTTTCTTCTTGCAAGGCAATCATGTTTTTATCGCGTTCAAGAGCAGCTACCAGTACAACGATAGTAAAGATGATCAATATCGCCACGTTAAAATAAAAGTATTGATTCACTGCACGGCGAGTGTTTAAGATAGCACTGAGGTGATCTTTAATGGAGTTAGCTACAGAAATTTTTTTGTAATTCTGAAAAAAGTGCCACATAAAATAAAGTAATAAAACATAGCCAAGCATGGTTGTAACGATACTGAATTCAAATAGGTTTAAGCTTTTATAGTAATCAAAGGATTTGATGTAATTAGGAACTAATAGAGGAAAACTTAAATACAAGACAAATTCTACAATGCTCAAGTAAAAGATCCATTTGATAGAGTGAGTAGATTTCTTTTGTAAGAAACCTTTAATTTCTTCTTTAGAATAGCTTTGACTAAAGTCTTGTTTAGCCCATTTGTTTTTTAAGTCCTCTAAATCCTTCATGCTATCATTGCTTTATCATTTTTTTTAATCGCTGTTTAATTCGATTCATTTTTACGCGTGCATTCACTGCGCTAATCCCTAGAGTATCGGCGATCTCATCATATCTTTTGTCTTCTAGATATAAGAGCACGAGGGCTTTATCAATTTCTGAAAACTTTTCGATTTTTTGATACAACCAGTTCAATTGTTCATCGATTACTGGGTCGTATTGATCGAGTTCTATCCGACTAATTTCATCGTTTAGGGTATAAGTATCTATCCTTTTTTTTTCCTTTCTGTAGAGTGTAATAGCGGTGTTTAGTCCTACGCGATATATCCAAGTAGAGAATTTAGATTTCCCTTCAAAACGGTCAAAAGATCTCCACAGTTGAATGGAGATCTCTTGAAAAAGGTCTTTGTGTTCTGCCTCGCTTTGGGTATAGAGGCGACAAATTTTATGTATGATATTTTGATTCTCTTCTAAAAGAGTGATAAAGTCTGCTTCTTGATTTTGGGGAATCACTATAGGGGATAATAATTTACTGGATGATTCCAGCACAACTTACACGAGCACCTGCAGCACCAGAAGGTTGTGAACTTAAATCGTCTTCACCTTGATGAATGATAATAGCTTTTCCTAATAAATTTTTAGTTTCATCTTCACATCCAATACACCATAAATCTGTGCTAAAAGTAATCATTCCATGCCCTGTTTCGTCTGCAGTGAAATTGCCAATATCCCCTCGGTGAAATCCTGTTTCACTTCCCCATTTTCCATGAGGAGTAAAAGTGGGATTCCAGTGTCCACCAGCAGATTTTCCGTCGGGAGAAGAGCAGTCTGCTTTTTCATGTACATGAATGGCATGTGTTCCTGGAGTGAGTCCGTTAATGTGGGCCTCTAGGGTAACTTGACCTTCTGTCTCTGTAAACATAACCATTCCATTTGCATTACTTTCACTTTTAGGATTGAGATTAAACTGAATTTTTTTAATCATTTTTTCGTCTTGCATTTTTTCATGGGAAGCGTGAGCTACTTCTCCCTGTTCTTGCAGCACTTGTTTTTTGTAGGTGTCCAATTGAGCATTGACCTCTCCTGGGGTTCCTTCAATAATTTGAACCTCTTCTTTAACTTTTTCACCTGTGGTGTATTTAGTCACAATAGTAGCTTGCACAAGAGAGTCATTGATTTTCTTTTTTTCTATGCTAATTTCTTTATGGGTTTCTTTTTTGGGGTCAGCACAGCTAATCATTAGGCCTACACATAAAAGGCTAAGTAGGAAATATGTTTTTTTCATCACAAGTTTATTTAGGCTAAAGGTAAACATTTTTTGAATTAACCTAAAGTACTGGACCTTTGAATAAAAGCCTAGATTAGTTCAACTAAATTGACGTATCTTTAAAAAAAAAATTGAAAAAAAGTATTTTTCTAGTAATAGTTTCCTTGCTATTAGCTTCCTGTAAAACAACTTATAATACTCAATCTTTTGATGCTACTGCGGTTCCTGCTGCACCAGATTATTCTAATTCAAAATACTGGGCCGTTTTACCAGGGCAATATCCAGAGAGTCTTAAGGAGATCACCACTGATGGTTTTGATAAAAACACCGATGTGTTTTTTGTTTATCCCACCCTCTTGACAGATAAAAAAGATCCTTTGTGGAACGCAGATGTTAATCGAGCAGATCTTCGTAAAGCGGTGATTGAGCAGTCAGTAAAATATCAGGCCTCTGCTTTTGCTAAGGCTGGGAATTTGTATGTGCCGTTTTATCGTCAGTCCCATTATAAAATCTATGTTCCTCCTTATGATAAAGAAGAGAAAGATTCCAGAATGATCGCTTACCAAGACGTAAAAGCCGCTTTTGAGTACTACTTGGAACATTATAATCAAGGCCGTCCCATTATTATCGCCTCGCACAGTCAAGGTAGTATTATGTGTGGAATGTTATTGCAAGAATTTTTTGATGGTACTCCCTTGCAAAAACAATTAGTTGCTGCCTATGTACCTGGGGTGAAATTCCAAGACGATAAATTTAAAAACCTAAAGAAAATGGACAGCCCTTTAGCGACAGGTGGCTATGTAAGTTGGAATACCTATAAACGTGATAACTATCCCTCCAGCTATGAAAAATGGTACAAAGGAGCAACAACGACTAATCCCGTTACTTGGGATAATAAAATAGAAACGACTTTTGACCAACATCTAGGGGTGTTAAATGCAGATGGTAAAATCTATCCTAATGCTTTACGCTTAGAAGTTGTCGATGGTTTGATTTGGTCTTCTGTACCCAAAATACCCAAGCGATTTTTCTTGTCCTTTGTCAAAAATTATCATTTTGCAGATATCAATCTTTTCTGGAAAAACATCGAGCAAAACGCGGTTAATCGTGTGAACGCCTGGTACCAAAAAAACAAGGCAGATGCTCGATAGTATTTTTAAATTCTGCGAAACAGAATGGATCAAGACAAAGACAAAGAAAAATCATCCTTTTCGATATTTTTCTTTGGCCACATTAGATCCTAATGGAATGTCTGTTTCTCGTATGGTCGTTTTGCGTAAATTAGATGCATGTTCAGTAGAATTT
>JAKMGK010000109.1 GCA_022424955.1 Flavobacteriaceae bacterium | reverse complement strand
TCTAAAATCCATGCAGGACCGATGAGTAAAAATTTTAAATCATCAAAAAAAGAAGGCTTTGCACCTTCTAGCTTGTGACCATAAAACTGTCCAATCCAGGCAACTACAAAAATACCCAGTGAAGCTTGCCATAAAGGCATTAATTCTGCTATTTGAGCATTCCCAAAGATGCACAAGCTTAAAAAGGCTAAAATTAAAATTCCCATTTTAATAGAGAGTCTTAAATAAAAAAACATAATGGGAATAAGTGTTACAACAGCCCAATTTGCAACAGCATTAGATTGAACTCCAGTCAATTCAACTAAAAGTCCATTCGGGATAGACATAAACAGTCCTACCACAGAAAACACAATTAGTGGAACACAAATAAAGTGAATCGCTTTGTTCGTTTTGTTTTGATGGCTTTCTGCATAAGCGTCTAACCAATCTTGCATAGTTTTCATAAGTCAAATGTATATTTAATTTCAAATTACATAATTTTAAGGAATAAAAAAAAATATGGCACTTGTCGAATCAAATATGCTCCCGCTGGGGACAATTGCTCCAGACTTTTCTTTACCCAATGTTGTAGATAACAGCCTGGGGGCATTGTCTAATTTAAAGGGAGGAAAAGGTACTCTAGTCGTATTTACTTGTAACCACTGTCCTTATGTAGTGAATTTATTAGACGCTTTTGTTGCATTAGCAAAGAAGAATAAAGGCAAGGGAGTAGCCACCATTGCCATCTCAAGCAATGATGTCGAAAATTATCCCGCAGATCGTCCTGATCTTATGCGTAAGTTGGCCCAGGAAAAAAAATTTACGTTTCCTTATTTATATGACGAAGCGCAAACCGTCGCTAAAGCTTATGATGCAGCTTGCACTCCAGATTTCTATCTGTTAAATGCGCAGCATGCCTTAGTCTACCACGGTCGATTTGATGCTTCGAGACCAGGAAATGATACACCGATTACTGGAGAAGATCTACAAAATGCAATTGATGCGATGCTAAAAAAAGACCCCATACCAGAGAATCAATATCCTAGTATGGGGTGCAATATAAAATGGAAAACAGGGAATGAACCTGCTGGTTTCTCTATTTAAAATCGACTAATTCTACTTCGAACTTCAGCGTTGCATTAGGAAGAATTACCCCTCCAGCACCTGCGGCGCCATAGGCTAAATCAGATGGGATAATTAAGGTGGCTTTTGCTCCTTTGTTTAACAAAGCGATTCCTTCATCCCAACCAGGGATAACTTGCCCAACGCCAAGGCTAAATTCGATGGGTTGATTGCGTTTGAAGGAAGAATCAAAAACAGTTCCGTCGAGTAATTCTCCTTTATAATGAACTTTTACGCTATTTCCTTTAGCAGGCTGAACTCCCTCTCCAGCTTTATCCAAACGATAAAATAAACCACTATCTGTTTGAGTGAATCCTTTGGTTATGCTAGCAAGTGCTTCTGCTTGAGCCGCTTTAGCTGCTTCAATTTTAGCCAATTTATCTGCTTCAAATGTTTCAAAAGCTGCAGTAGCATCAAAAGCTTCGGCTGCTGCCCCAACACGGATAATTTCTAGCGCATCAACTTTATCTCCTTGTGCAATACTATCTACAACATTCTGTCCTTCGATTACATGACCAAATACCGTGTGTTTGTCGTCTAACCAAGGTGTCGCTGTATGGGTAATAAAAAATTGACTCCCATTAGTTCCAGGTCCCGCATTTGCCATAGAAAGCACGCCAGGTTTATCATGGCGCAATTCTGGATGAAACTCATCGTCGAATTGATAGCCTGGTCCTCCCATACCCGATCCTTGTGGGCAACCCCCTTGAATCATAAAGTCTGGAATTACTCGGTGAAAATTAAGTCCGTTGTAATAAGGCTCTCCTGCTGCCTTTTCATCGTTCTTTTTACTTCCTTCAGCTAAACCAACAAAGTTCGCTACTGTTCCTGGCGTTTTGTCAAAGCTTAGGGTTAAAAGAATTTCTCCCTTAGTAGTAGAGAATTTAGCATATAGTCCGTCTTGCATAGTGCGTGTTTTTAGACGGCAAATATAAGGGAATAAGGTTGAATTAATTTGCTACCTCATTGATGAATTTAATTCGGTAGAGTCGAATTTCTTCTTCGTCATAGTCTCCTTCGAATTCTTCAATGGCTTCTGCTATGGTATCGTTTTCTGCTTCCATAAAATACTCATGCAATTCTTCTTGCTGATCTTCATCTAAGATTTCGCCTATCCAATAATCAATATTAAGCTTAGTTCCTGCAAAAACAATGGTTTCCATCTCGTGAATACATTCAGTCATATTCATCCCTTTCGCAGAGGCGATGTCTTCTAAAGGTAATTTTCGATCAACACTTTGAATCATATAAAGCTTTAACCCAGAATTTGCGCCAGTACTTTTTACCACTAAATCGTCTGGTCGAGAAATATTATGCTCTTCAACATACTGTTTGATTAAATTGATGAACTGTGGCCCATATTTTTTAGCTTTCCCTTCACCTACACCATGTATATTAATCATTTCCTCAAACGTTATAGGATATTTAAGGGTCATGTCGTTAATAGAGTTTTCTTGAAAAACGGTGTAAGGCGGAATCTCGTTTTTATCTGCAATGTCTTTACGCAGTTTTAACAATAACTTTTTCAATGGGATATCGTTAACGGTGTCACGGGGAATCGAGACCGCGGGTTTTGCCTTATCGGTATAGGCGTGATCTTCTGTCATCAAAAAAGAAGAAGCCTCTGTTTGAAAAGCACGACCAGCCTCAGTTCTTGTGATAATGCCATAGGATTCAATATCTTTCTTTAAATAGCCAGCAACATTCGCTTGACGAATAAGGGCCATCCAGTAAGCTTCATTCTTGTGCTTCCCTTGACCAAAAATGGGTAATTGTGCCGTGTGGTGGCTATTGATAATGGCATTTTGTTGCCCAACCAGGGTTTTAACAATCTCTTTTGCTTTAAACTGCTCTCTAGTTTGTTCTATTGTGTTGAGTAATAATAGTAGTTCTTCTTTTGCTTCTACTTTTGTTTTTGGGAAACGCACATTGTCGTCCATCTTGTTAGGATCTCCTTTTTCTGAATCAAAAGATTCTCCAAAATAATGCAAAATGAATTTCCTTCTCGAAATAGATGTCTCTGCATAAGCGACCATTTCATTCAAAAGGGCCATTCCAATTTCTTGTTCTGCAACCGGTTTACCAGACATAAACTTTTCAAGCTTCTCAATGTCTTTATAAGCATAAAAGGCTAAACAATAACCTTCTCCCCCATCTCTCCCAGCTCTTCCAGTTTCTTGGTAATAACTTTCTATACTTTTAGGGATGTCATGGTGAATAACAAAGCGAACATCGGGTTTATCGATCCCCATTCCAAATGCAATGGTAGCTACTACAACATCGCATTCTTCTTTTAAAAAGGCATCTTGATTATTTGCTCTTGTCTTGGCGTCTAAACCGGCGTGATAAGGCATAGCATCAATATCATTAACCTGTAGTATTTGAGCCAGTTCTTCTACTTTCTTTCTTGATAAACAGTAAATAATTCCAGATTTCCCTTTTCGCTCTTTAATGAATTTAATGATTTCAATTTCTACTTGTGCTGTTTTAGATCGTACCTCATAATAAAGATTAGGTCGATTAAAAGACGATTTAAAGATTTTTGCATCTGTGATTTGCAAATTCTTCATAATATCATCTTGCACCTTTGGTGTGGCAGTAGCTGTTAAAGCAATTACAGGTAGATTTTGATCGATCTGCTGAAGCATATAACGCAGGTTGCGGTAGTCTGGTCTAAAGTCATGGCCCCATTCAGAAATACAATGAGCCTCGTCTACTGCCAAAAAAGAAATTTTTGATTCTTTTAAAAACTGAAGGGTTTCTTCTTTTGATAAAGATTCTGGCGCGACAAATAACAATTTAGTTATTCCGTTGCGTATATCCTTTTTAACTTGTTCTGTAGCGGTTTTTGTAAGAGAAGAATTTAAAACATGGGCAATCCCTTCTTCTTGAGAAATCCCTCTTATCGCATCAACTTGATTTTTCATCAAAGCGATTAAAGGAGACACCACAATGGCTGTTCCTTCCAGCATCAAAGCGGGTAATTGGTAACACAAAGATTTTCCCCCACCCGTGGGCATAATCACAAAGGAGTTTTCCTTTGCTAAAACATTTTGAATTACTTCTTCTTGTAAACCTTTAAAGGAAGAAAACCCAAAAAAAATTTTTAATTCTTCTGATAATTGCGTTGAAGACATGAATGCTTTAAATCAAATGCTTTAAGTTTGTACTCTAAATATAACACTTAGAAAATAATTTCCCTCATAAACTCATTTGAATTGTTGGATAAAAATAAAATTTTAGAAGATGCAAAAGCAACGCTTTTGATAGAGGCAAAGGCGTTAGAAGGACTCATAGAACAACTAAATGAAGATTTCTCTCTTGCCGTTGAATTAATTCATCTCAATAAAGGCAGATTAATTGTTACTGGTATAGGAAAGAGTGCTGTCATTGCCATGAAGATAGTCGCGTCGATGAACTCTACTGGAACTCCGGCTGTATTTATGCATGCTGCAGACGCCATTCACGGGGATCTTGGCATTGTACAGCCAGACGATATTGTTTTATGTCTCTCTAAAAGTGGAACTTCACCAGAAATAAAAGATTTAGTCCCCCACATAAAACACCGCGGTAATAAATTAATTAGCATAACTGCTAATAAAGAAGGCTATTTAGCAAAAGAATCTGATTTCGTCCTACTTACAGATGTAAAAAAAGAAGCTTGTCCTAACAATCTAGCTCCTACCGCCTCAACAACTGCCCAGATAGCCATGGGAGATGCTTTAACCGTTTGTCTTTTAAAACTAAAAAAATTTAATGCCAACGATTTTGCAAAGCATCATCCAGGAGGAGCATTAGGAAAAAAACTCTACCTAACCGTAGGACAAATAGCAGCAGAAAACTTGCAGCCACAAGTTGGCTTAGATACCACTATCGATCAAGTTCTGGACGAAATAACGACTAAAAGGTTAGGAACAACTGTAGTCTTAGAAAACGAACAAATAAAAGGCATTGTGACTGATGGAGACATTCGACGAATGCTAAAAGAAAAAAGAGATATTCACAAGCTTGTGGCAAAAGATATTATGAGCCCCTCGCCTATTCTACTTGAAGAAGAAGTTCTTGCTGTCAAAGCATTAAGTATTTTTGAAGAGAAATCCATTAATCATATTATAGTAGTGGATAAAGACAGACAATACAAAGGCATTGTCCACATTTTAGATTTAATTAAAGAAGGTATTAGCGAATGACCACTGAAAATGAAATGTCTTTTTTAGAACACCTAGAAGCGCTGCGGTGGCATTTAATTCGTGCCTCTCTCGCAGTTGTAATTCTTGGTTTTGCGGCATTTATCGCCAAAGACTTTATTTTTGACACCCTTATTTTTGGACCAAAGAAAGCAGACTTTTTTACCTATGAATTATTCTGTAATATCTCTAAAATGATGGGACAAGGAACAAGTTTCTGTATAGACGAGCTCCCTTTTCGTATTCAAAGCCGTGCTGTATCTGGACAGTTTTCTGCCCATTTATGGACCTCTGTTACAGCGGGATTCATTATTGCTTTTCCTTATATTTTGTTAGAGTTTTGGCGATTTATACAACCGGGATTACTTCAACATGAAAAGAAAAACGCTAGAGGTTTTATCTTCATTGCCTCCTTCCTTTTCTTTTTAGGAGTGCTTTTTGGTTATTATATTGTAACCCCTTTATCGATCAATTTCTTAGGAAGCTATACGGTGAGTGACCAAGTATTTAACGATTTTGATTTAGATAGCTATATTAGTTTGCTCAGGGCTTCTGTTTTGTCTTCTGGTTTAATTTTTGAACTTCCTATTTTGATGTATTTTTTCACCAAAATTGGTTTAGTCACTCCTGCCCTTTTGAAAAATAACAGAAAGTTTGCCATCGTTATAGTATTGAGTATATCTGCCATTATCACCCCTCCAGATATTGCCAGTCAAATTATCGTGACTATTCCCATCTTAATCTTATATGAAGTAAGCATCATTATTTCAAAAATTGTACATAAAAGACAACTAAAAGCAAATGAGTAATCTTGTAGAAGAATTCAATGCCTATCGTTCAAAAATGAACGAAAAACTTATCGATGAAAATTCTAAAATAATTAAAAGAATTTTCAACTTAGATGCAAACGCTTATCAAGCAGGAACACTCGACACTCCTACAAAAGAATTGATGGGACTGGTCGCTTCAGCAGTTTTGAGATGTGACGATTGTGTACGCTATCATTTAGAAGAATGTTATAAAAATAAGGTGTCAAAATCTGCCGTGATAGAAAGTCTTGAAATTGCTACTTTAGTGGGAGGTACAATAGTCATTCCTCATCTAAGAAGAGCTTTTGAATACTGGGAGGCGTTAGAACAAAACTATAATTAAGATGAAACTAAAAGCATTATCGATAGAAAAATCTTACCGTGGTAGGAAAGTCGTCAGTGGGATTTCTCTTGAAGTAAATCAAGGAGAAATTGTTGGACTTCTAGGACCTAACGGTGCAGGAAAAACAACTTCATTCTATATGATTGTTGGACTTGTTAAGCCTAACGGCGGAAATATCTATCTCGATGAAACAGAAATCACTTCTTATCCTATGTATCAAAGGGCACAGAATGGGATTGGATATCTCGCACAAGAAGCTTCGGTTTTTAGAAAGCTTAGTGTAGAAGATAATATTCTTAGTGTTTTACAACTCACCTCACTTAGTAAGGAAGAACAAATTCAAAAGATGGAAGATCTTTTAGAAGAATTTGGGTTAAATCACATTAGAAAAAATAGAGGAGATCTACTTTCTGGAGGTGAACGCAGGCGAACAGAAATTGCACGTGCATTAGCTACAGATCCCAAATTTGTTCTACTCGATGAACCATTTGCCGGAGTAGATCCTGTTGCGGTAGAGGACATTCAACGTATTGTAGCACACCTAAAAAACAAAAATATTGGGATTTTAATCACAGATCACAACGTACAAGAAACCTTGGCCATCACAGATAAAACTTATTTGATGTTTGAAGGGAAGATTCTAAAAGCTGGATCACCAGAAGAATTAGCACAAGATGAAATGGTGCGAAAAGTTTACCTAGGACAAAACTTCGAATTGCGTAAAAAGAAGATCAAATTTTAAAAATATATTTGATCGAACTCAATACTACATAAAGAATAATTGCCCCAGATATGGCTACTAAACCATAAAGTAAAAACAGTGCTGTAGCACCTATAATTAACAATACAGGAAACAAAAAAGAGCGCATTCCTTCATTTGCTTTGAGAGAAAACATTTTCCAGTGGATATTCATCAAAAAGATGGAAAGAAAACAACAAATCATTAGACTCACTGGGTTCATAAAATAATCTTTAAATATCGCTAGATTGGGATGCTGAAACACAAAAGGTAGCCCCATAATCATAATGGCATTTGCCGGTGCAGGCAAACCTTTAAAAAAGGGATAAGTTTCTTCCAATAAATTAAATCGTGCTAATCGAAATGCTGCTCCTAGCGTTACACTAAACCCTAATAAAGCCATGGGAGCAAAAGAAAGCACCATAGAAATGTCTGAAGATGTATTGATAGGATAATCGATAATCTTAACGCCAGAAAGCACAAATAATTGATACATTAATGCACCAGGAGCAAATCCACTGGTAATCAAATCTGCCATGGAGTCTAATTGAACCCCTAGCTTGCTCTCTACCCCTAAGATACGTGCAAAAAAACCATCGAAAAAATCAAAAAAAACCCCTAATAAAACTAACAACAAAGCTGCATTAAATTGATGGGTAAAAGCAAAATAAACCGCTAAACAGCCTGCCAATAAATTCATGGAAGTAAAAACGTGCGGGATGGATTTTTTAATCATAAAAAAATATTTAACGCCAATTTACAATTTTTATACGGGGGGAATACACCTAAAGAAACTAGTTTTTTACTTTCTTTGTGTGGTCGCTTGAAATAAGTTACTGTATGAAAAAAGAATTTGTCTTATCCTTGTGTAGTGGGCTACTCCTTGCCATGACTTGGCCTACCTATGGCTTTTCATTTTTAGCCTTCTTCGGTATAACGCCTTTGCTTTTTCTAGTCGAATTAATCCAAAAAGACGAGTATAAAAGAAAAGGATGGCGAGTTTTTGGATATGGTTATTTCGCCTTTTTCATTTGGAACCTTATCACAACTTGGTGGATCTATAACTCCACAGGATTTGGAGCAGCTTTTGCCATTCTATGTAATAGTAGTTTTTATGCCATTATACTCACAATATATCGCTGGTCTTTAACCAGACTCCCTAAAAAAACAAGCTACCTTTTTATGATATCCTTCTGGATGGCATTTGAAAAATTCCACCTTAATTGGGATTTCTCTTGGCCATGGCTCAATCTGGGGAATGTTTTTTCAGAAAGCATTTATTGGATTCAATGGTATGAATACACGGGAGCATTTGGTGGGACCCTCTGGGTACTTTTAGTCAATTTTGTCGGGTTGAAGTATTTGCGTAGCTACTATGAAGGGCAATCAATTAAAAGGGTTGTAAAAAATTATATTCCGCAACTTTTATGGATTGCCATTCCCATTTTAATCTCAATGGTAATTTATCTTCGCACAACAGAAAGTGAAAAGACAGCTAAAGTCATTGTACTTCAACCTAATCTTGACCCCTATCAAGAAAAATATCGTTTAACTAACCCTCAATTATTTCAGCTTGCCAAAGATATTACTGTAGAGACACTCAATGACAAGGTGGATTTTTTACTCACGCCAGAAGGCTATTTTGATGAGGGATTTGGCTTAAATCTATCTAAATATCATTTGAGTACTTTTTATCAAGAGATTAAAGATTTCACCACACAATATCCCAACTTATCGCTTGTTACTGGAGCACAAAGCTTTCGGCTCTACCCAGTCTCAAAAAAATCTCCAACTGAAACGGCAAATCAACTAAAAAACAACGCTTGGTATGACGTTTATAATAGTGTCTTTCATTTTCAAAACGACTTGACAGATAATTACTATCACAAATCAAAACTTGTGGTTGGGGTCGAATACATGCCGTACAAAAAATATTTAGAACCCATTATCGGAGAGTTTTTACTTGACTTTGGCGGAACAATTGCCACAAGAGGTATACAAAAAAGTAGAACAGTTTTCGTCAATAAAAAGGGGATAAAAACCGCACCTATCGTTTGTTATGAGTCCATTTATGGCACTTTTGTAACAGAATATGTTCGCAATGGCGCACAATTTCTCAGTATCCTAACGAATGATGCATGGTGGGGAAAAACTCAAGGGCACCAACAGCTCTTTAGCTATGCAAGACTTAGAGCAATTGAAAACAGAAGGGCCATCGCACGTTCTGCTAATACAGGGATTTCTGGCTTCATTAACACTAAAGGTGAAATTCAACAAACATTAGCTTATGAGGGACAAGGCGCATTGACCAGCGTTATTCCGCTTAATAGCCAATTAACTTTCTACAGCATTTATGGAGACTATCTCGCTCGCTGGGCAATATTTCTATTTGGCTTATTCTTTTTTATCGCTTTAAGTGGTCGCTTAAAAGAAAAAGCTGTTTTTTAAGATATTTTAAGCTTACCCTTGAACAAATTACTGTAATTTTACAGAAATGAAACAGTCCATTGTTTTGATTTTAGGACTTTTAGTGGGGTACTTCCTCATTAAAAAAATGTTATTCTCTCCTCCTAAAAGGAAAAATAAGTTGGGATTTAGAAAGAGATATGAAGTGCGAAAAAAAGAAAAATTAAATGCTAGAGATGAAAGTTTACACCAGGACGGGTGATGATGGTACAACGAGTTTATTTTCAGGAAAGAGAGTACCAAAGCATGACTTGCGCATAAAGAGTTATGGAACAATTGACGAACTCAACAGCTGGATTGGTGCAATAAGAGATCAAGCCGATCACGAAGCAAGACAAGAATTAATCGTGATTCAAAACGATTTAATGACCATAGGAGCCCAATTAGCAAATGACACAGGAGAGCTTCCTATCCCAAAAATTGACGAAAATAACGTCGAAGCCCTCGAAAAAAGTATTGATCGAATTACCGATGAACTACCTCCGTTGAAAAATTTTGTTATTCCAGGGGGGCATCCACAAGTTTCAAACACTCACTTAGCTCGCTGTGTTTGTAGAAGAGCAGAGCGATATATAACTGAATTAAAGGAGGTTACTGAAGTCGATTCTGAAATAATATTTTACATCAATCGACTCTCAGATTACTTTTTTACCCTTGCTCGAAAATTTGCGCAAGACCTTGGAGTAGCAGAAATTAAATGGGAACCGACTCGAAAATAGCAAAATAACTTGCGCAGTAGTTCTAAACAATTATTTTTGCAAAAAAAAAGTCATGTATTGGACCCTAGAATTAGCTTCTTATTTAAGTGATGCCCCCTGGCCAGCAACAAAAGACGAATTGATTGATTTTTCAATTAGAACTGGTGCTCCACTTGAAGTGGTTGAAAACCTTCAATCCATGGAAGACGAAGGAGACGTATACGAATCCATTGAAGAGATCTGGCCTGATTTTCCGTCAGACGATGACTATCTTTGGAACGAAGATGAATATTAAACCTCAAAATTGAAAAAGTCTCGTATGGAGGCTTTTTTTTGACTACATTTGAGTCAATAATGCCGAAATTGAAATATGAGTTTTGTAAATAATCTCTTAAAAGTCTTTGTTGGTGATAAGACCAAGAAAGACCTAAAATCTATCCTGCCCCTCGTTGATGAAATCAAAAGTCACGAAAATGACTTTGAACAATTATCTCATGATGAGTTAAGGGCAAAAACTGCTGCGTTTAAACAAGAAATTAAAACGGCTCGTGCTGAATTTGATCAACAAATTGAACAGCACAAAGAAACTATCAATAATACAGAAGATATTGATAAAAGAGAGCAACTTTATAACAGCATTGACCAATTAGAGTCAGACGCCCTTGTAGTGACAGAAGAAGTGCTCTTAAAACTGCTTCCAGAGGCTTTTGCAGCCGTTAAAGAAACCGCAAAGCGATTTGTCCATAACAGCTGTATCGAAGTCACAGCGACTGAATTTGATCGACAGCTCTCTGGAGATAAAACTTATGTCACCTTAAAAGGGGAAAAAGCACAATGGGCCAATAATTGGGATGCTGCTGGAAAAGAGATCACCTGGGACATGATACACTATGATGTGCAGTTGATTGGAGGGATTGCTATGCATCAAGGTAAAATTGCCGAGATGCAAACAGGAGAAGGAAAAACTCTTGTAGCCACTCTTCCTGTCTATTTAAACGCATTAACAGGGAAAGGCGTCCACCTCGTAACAGTAAACGACTACCTAGCCAAACGTGATAGCACATGGATGGCCCCTATTTTTCAATTCCACGGCCTTAGTGTTGATTGTATCGACTATCACAAACCCAATAGTGAAGAACGTCGAAAAGCCTATTTAGCAGACATTACTTATGGAACCAATAACGAATTTGGTTTCGATTATTTAAGAGACAATATGTCTCATACTCCCGAAGATCTTGTTCAACGCAAACATCACTTTGCTATTGTCGATGAGGTCGACTCTGTTTTAGTCGATGATGCGCGAACGCCCTTAATCATTTCTGGCCCAATTCCAGAAGGAGACAGACACGAATTCGATGCATTAAAACCCAAAGTAGCAGATCTCTTTACCAAACAACGCAGTATGTTGACCGCTTTGTTAGCAGAGGCGAAAAGTAAAATCAATGCTGGTGATACAGAAGACGGTGGAATTTTACTTTACAGGGTTTACCGCGGTTTGCCCAAAAATAAAGCCCTTATCAAATTCTTAAGTGAGGATGGCGTCAAACAACTCCTCCAAAAAACAGAAAATTTTTATATGCAAGACAACAATAGAGAAATGCATGTAATCGATGCCGATCTTTATTTTGTCATTGACGAAAAAAACAACTCGGTAGAATTAACCGATAAAGGAGTAGAATACCTTTCTGAAAGCGTTCAAGACAAAGGCTTTTTTGTCTTACCAGATATTGGAACAGAAATCGCTAAAATTGAAAATCAAAATCTTGCAGTTGAAGAAGAAGCAGCTCAAAAAGAAATCCTCTTTAAAGATTTTGGAATCAAAAGCGAACGCATTCACACCATGACCCAGCTTTTTAAAGCCTATACACTGTTTGAAAAAGATACAGAGTATGTTGTGATGGATAACAAGGTGATGATTGTCGACGAGCAAACTGGCCGTATAATGGATGGGCGTCGCTATTCTGATGGATTGCACCAAGCTATTGAAGCCAAAGAAAATGTAAAAATCGAAGCGGCAACACAAACTTTTGCCACGGTTACTTTACAGAACTACTTCCGCATGTACCATAAACTCTCTGGTATGACCGGAACAGCGGTAACAGAAGCAGGTGAGTTTTGGGAAATTTATAAATTAGATGTAGTTGAAATTCCAACTAACCGACCCATAGCACGAAACGATCAAGATGATCTGATCTACAAAACCAAACGTGAAAAGTACAATGCAGTCATTGAAGAAGTCACTAAACTTTCTCAACAAAAAAGACCCGTATTAATTGGAACAACTTCTGTCGAAATATCTGAACTCCTCAGCAAGATGCTCAACATTCGCAAAGTTTCTCATAATGTCTTGAATGCGAAGTTGCACAAAAAAGAAGCAGACATAGTCGCTGAGGCTGGAAACCCTGGCGTAGTAACTATTGCAACAAATATGGCAGGACGTGGAACAGATATCAAACTATCTCAAGAAGTAAAAGATGCTGGTGGTCTAGCCATTGTTGGGACAGAAAGACACGATTCACGTCGCGTAGACAGACAGTTACGCGGTCGTTCTGGACGTCAAGGTGACACGGGTAGCTCTCAATTTTTTGTTTCACTAGAAGATAATCTGATGCGCCTTTTTGGATCAGACAGAGTCGCTAAAGTAATGGATCGCATGGGACTGGAAGAAGGTGAAGTAATCCAGCATTCCATGATGACTAAGTCAATTGAACGCGCACAGAAAAAAGTAGAGGAAAACAACTTTGGGATTAGAAAGCGCTTGTTAGAATATGACGATGTGATGAACGCACAGCGAGAAGTCATCTACAAGAGAAGAAAACACGCCCTTCAGGGAGATCGATTAAAGGTGGATATCGCCAATATGCTTTTTGAAACCTGCGAAGAAATTGTTTTAAACAACAAGTCCACAAACGATTTTAAAAACTTTGAGTTTGAAATCATCAGTACGTTTTCAATTACCGCACCCGTTATCGCGAGTGAATTTGAAAATATGTCAGAAGGAGAACTAATTGACAAACTCTATCAAACCACTTTTGATTACTACAAGCAAAAAGGGGAAATCAATGCTACCCTAACCTTCCCAGTGATTAAAAATGTTTATGAACGCCCAGGGAATAAATTTGAAAAAATTGTTGTTCCATTTACAGACGGAACTAAGACACTAAATGTTGTAACACATTTAGAAAAAGCTTACGCTTCGAAAGGAAAACAACTTATCGAAGATTTTGAACGCAATATTACCCTTGCATTGATTGACGATGCGTGGAAAAACCACTTACGTAAAATGGATGAACTTAAACAGTCTGTACAATTAGCTGTTCACGAGCAGAAAGATCCCTTACTTATCTATAAGTTTGAAGCGTTTGAATTGTTTAAAGCCATGATAGGAAATCTCAATAGAGAAGTAATTTCCTTCTTGTTAAAAGGAAGTATTCCTTCGCAAGACACTTCTATTCAAGAGGCAAAATCTATCCAAAGAAAAGACAAACTCAAGACCAGTAAAGACGATGTTTTAAATTCTGAAGAACTGGCTGCAAAGCAACGTACGATTGGTGCTGGAGCAGGGGGACAACAGCGTCAAACAGTAGAAACCATCACAAGAGAAATGCCAAAAATTGGCCGTAATGATCGTGTGACCATCAAGAACACCCTTAACGGCGAAAATAAAACCCTAAAATTCAAGCAAGCAGAGCCACTTCTCGCAAAAGGAGAATGGGTATTCGTTGAAAAAAATTAATTCGTAACTTACATCAAAATATGTAGTTGATGGAAATGTATGCGGAAATTTTATTGATCGCCATCCCGAGCTTTTTGGTGTTGGTCTTGATTGAAATAGCCTATGGGGCTTGGAAGAAAAATCAGACTTATACTTTGATGGACACCTTGTCCAGCCTAAGTTCTGGAATGACCAATATTTTAAAAGACATCTTTGGTATTGGATTGATTATAATTTCCTATCCTTTCTTAAAAAATAGCATTGGATTGATAGATATCGAAGAAAGTTTTTTCCTCTATTTTATCGCTTTTATTTGCATTGACTTTGCCTCCTACTGGAACCATCGCTTAAATCATTCTATCAATGTTTTTTGGAACAGGCATATTGTACATCACAGTAGTGAAGAATTTAATTTGGCTTGCGCATTGCGACAAAGTATCTCAAGTTTAATTGGATTTGGTGCATTATTTCTTCTTCCGGCAGCCTTATTAGGGATTCCACACAAAGTAATTACAATTCTTGCCCCCCTACACCTCTTTGGACAATTTTGGTATCACACTAAACATATTGGGAAGTTAGGTTGGTTAGAATACATTTTAGTGACTCCTTCTCAACATCGTGTTCATCACGCCATTAATCCAGAATATATTGATAAAAATTTATCGGCAATATTTTGTGTATGGGATCGTATTTTTGGGACATTTCAAGAAGAACTAGACGAGGTACCCTGTGTTTATGGCACACTTAAACCCGTTCAAACCTGGAACCCAATCTTGATTAACTTTCAACACAATTGGGGATTAGCGAAAGATGCATGGCATGCTAAGAATTGGGGAGATAAGCTAAAGCTGTGGTTCATGCCTACTGGCTGGCGTCCTGCCGATGTTGCAGAGCGTTTTCCGTGCCCTATTGTAGAAAATGTATACCAGCAACAAAAGTATACACCTGGCTATACACTGAAACATAAAATCATTGCTGTATTTCACTTTATAGGGTTAAACTCTTTTATCGCTTTATTTTTAACATCTTTTGGCGACTTACATATTTCTTCACAAGTAGCTTATGGAATTTTAATTGTCACCGCAATTTTTGGGTTTACCTCAATTATGGATGGTTACAAATGGGCCTTTGTCTTTGAAATAACGCGTGCTTTATTTGGTTTATTTGTGATGATTCATCCTTTCCAAAGAAGGGTATGGGAAGTAGAATACGCCTTTGCATTTGGCACAATACTCTATTTCTTTTTATGCCTTTGTGCCACTTTATGGATGTATCAATCCTTGCCTAAACGCGTTCCGCTAACGTCTTGAAAATGACGCAAGAAAAGCCCCTAGATTTTTTACTCCTTGGCCCTGCCTTTCCTTATCGAGGTGGAATTTCAACTACCCAGCAAGCCCTAGCAGAAAGTCTTATGTCACACGGATACACCGTTAAGCTATTCACCTTTACCCAGCTTTACCCGTCTTTTCTTTTTCCTGGAAAAACCCAATTTACGACAGCAGCAACAAATCCCTCCCTCTCAATTGAAAGAAAAATCCATGCTTATCATCCGCTACAGTGGAAAAGGGTGGCTAAAACCATTAATGAATTAGCCCCTAAAGCTGTGATCTTTCGATATTGGACCCCATTTTTAGCTCCCTGCTGGAATGCCATTGCAAAAAGACTTAACAGCAAAATCAAAAATGTTGGTTGGGTAGATAATTGGAAAGCTCATGAACCAAGACCATGGGATGGCTTTTTAACCCAGCGCTTTGAAAAATCAATGGACAGTTTCACCACTTTATCCCTGGCGGTCGCAACAGAAATTAAAGCAGAAAGTACTAAAAAAGTATGGGGAAAGATGCACCCTATTGAAGATCATCTCCCCAAAAAAATAGCCCAAAAAGAAGCGCGAAAAAAACTCCATTTTCCAGAAGAAAAAACTGCCCTCCTTTTCTTTGGCCTGATAAGGCCTTACAAAGGATTGACTCTTTTGCTCAAGGCTTTAAAACAGCATCCTGAAAAGCACTTATTTATTGTTGGAGAATGCTATGAGAAGTGGGAGAAATACCAGCAACTAATAAAGGATCTTAAAATCGAAAAACAAATCACGACAATCAATCGATTTGTCTCTCAAGAAGAGGCAGCCATTTATTTTTCGGCGGTAGATGCGACAGTACTCCCCTATACTTCTGCAACACAAAGTGGTGTTTTGGCACTCAGTTATTATTATGAAACTCCTCTTGTTGTGACCAATCATCCTGGCTTAAGTCAACCGATTACTGAAGATAAAACGGGCGTAATTTGTCCAGCAAAGGTAGTAGAGATTCAAAAAGCAATCACAGCAGTCACAGAAACAAAAGCGAATCAAGAATTTAGACATAACTTAAATCAAACCAAACAGCGCTATTCTTGGGCAAACTACGCTCAAGAATGGGCTAAATTTGTTTTGATGAAACAACATAACATTAAACTTATTTGCAGTGATATAGACGGGACACTCTTAGATAAAAATCGTGAACTCTCTTCGAAAACAAAAGCTGTTTTTGGCGCATTAAAAGGCAACTATCCCTGTGTGTTAATTTCTTCACGTATGCCAATGTCTTTAAGGCAGCTTCAAGCAGAATTAGGCATTCATAAAGATCCCATTATTGCTTATAATGGCAGTTTGATTTTATGGGAAGATCAAACGCTTTTTAGTCAAGAAATGCCCTTTACTTTATTAGAAAAAATGATGAACTATATCGAAGGAACAACTATTCATTTAAGTCTATATCACAAAGATGAATGGGTGGTTCCTGCAAACGATTACTGGGCAAAAAGGGAAGCGCACAACACCAAAGTCGATCCTAGTATTGCTCCTTTAGATCAAACGCTGGCTAACTGGAAAAAGCGTGAGATTAGTGCGCATAAAGTCATGTGCATGGGCGAAGAAGAAGAAATTGAAGTATTGTATCAACAATTACAATTACACCAAAACAAAATCAATGCTTACCGCTCTAAAAGTACTTATATTGAAGTAAGTCATATTGAGCAAGATAAAGCTTCGGCACTAGCGCTTTTATTAAAAGAAAAGTTTCCTCATATCGAAATGGATCATGTGGTCGCTTTTGGAGATAATTACAATGATGCTACTCTTTTAAAAAAAGTAGGGGTAGGAGTTGCTGTAGCGAATGCGAAAGAAGAAATTCTTACCAAAGCGAACGAGATAACAAAAGCCAATATAGAAGATGGGGTAGCCTTGTTCTTAGAAAAAGAATTACTAAAATAATTGGATCTAATTACTCGCGCCCTTTAAGACTTTCTGCAATAATATTTTTGAATTTCGTCGTACTCCAGCCATGATCGCGATTTACAAAATGAACTGGGATACCAAGTTGGTCTCCTGTATAAGATTTGCCTACATAGTCGTCTCCTAAAAATCGAACATCAAAATTATTCTTTTCGATTAATGCTAATAACTCTTTTTCATAAGTATACACTAAAACTTCATCGACATAAATATTCGACATTAATTGTTCAATACGTTCTTCTGTAGAGAGAATGGGAGTGAGTTTTTCGGGGCGTTCAATAGAGGGATCTGTTTGTAACAAAATGGTAAAATGATCACAATTCGCTTTACACTCCTTGAACAACTGAATGTATCCAGGGTGAAGTATATCAAAATTTCCTGCGGTAAATCCTTTTTTCATAAATAGCTTAGTTTGTAAAGTTATCTAAAATATCAATTAATTTATCTGAACTGCCTACAGTATATTTCGCAGCAGTTTGCTTATGTCCTATTTTAATTGAATGAGTACTGTTTGGGAGTTTTTCAAACATGTCTTCATCTGTGATATCGTCTCCAGCAACAAATACAAAATCATATGCTTCGCTAGAAAACAAATCAAAGGCAGCGATCCCTTTGTTGATGCCAGCAGGAATTACTTCAATAATCTTATTGCCATCCATGATACTAATTTCGTTAGAGATCATGCTAGAGAGTACTGTTTTTAATTCCTCGGCTTTATTCACTCCCAATTCTGGATCTGTTTTTCGGTAGTGCCACACCAAAGAATTTGTCTTTTTCTCAATCAGTGTCCCTGGGGTATTATCTGTAAACTGTTGAAGAATAGGGAGTATATGAGGCATCCAATCATTATTTGTGGGATGCTTATCCAACCATTCTTCAGATTGTGCGTGTTTGATAAAATGACCGTGCTCTGCCACCAAGGCAATTTCTTTATGGTTAAATATTTTTTCTAAAAAAGACATGGGTCTTCCACTAATAATGACCAAATGATTAGAGGCGTCTCTACACAGTTCATGGATCAAATCTAAAACTTGGTTAGTGGGCAATGCTTTATTACGCATTTTATGAAATTTCACTAAGGTTCCGTCATAATCTAACAACAACAAACGCTTTTGGGCAGCTTTGTATTCCTTGACTAAACCATCTGTAATATCCGCAGTGAGTCGAATACTTTTATGGAATTGATTGTCGATATCAATTGCAGATAATCTTTCTAAAAAGTTGTCTGACCAAAAGGTGACATTGTAGCGTCTAATGCGTTCGCGAAGTTCAATATTGCGCTCCTGTTGTTCCTCTTCTGGCATATTGATAGCCTCATAAATAGATTCAGATAAACCTTTAATATCAAAGGGATTAACCGTTAAGGATTGATGGAGCTCTTTTGATGCACCCGCTAATTCGCTTAAGATTAAAACTCCTTTATTATCAACTTTGGTAGCGAGGTATTCTTTCGCCACTAAATTCATTCCGTCTCTTAAAGGGGTGACCATGGCGATATCTGACAAACAATAAAAATCAATCAAATCGTCAAAATCAAAAGAACGGTAGTAATACCAAATGGGCGTCCAATTCACTGTGGCAAACTTTCCGTTGACTCTTCCAATAATTTCGTCTGTATCTCTTTTGAGTTTTTTATAATGAGATACATTTGTTCTAGAGGGTACAGAAACCATGACTAATCTCACTTTTTCTTGATACTCTGGATAGTGCTCTAAAAAATGTTCAAATGATTTGATGCGATTGATTACTCCTTTTGAATAATCTAATCGATCGATGGAAAGGATAATCTTTCCTTCATTAGTGGCTTTGTGGCGCTCTAATTCTGTTCGGAAAGGAGAGAAATCTTCGGACTTAACGGCGCGGTGCTTCATGGCCGTATTTTCAAACTTTTCAAAGTCTATCCCCATGGGAAAAGTATCTACGATGATTTCACGTTCGGCTTGTTTGACAATATTATAGTTTACCTGGAGATGAAGATGTCTTTTGATAGAACTAACAAAATGACGTTGATAGTCATAGGTATGAAAACCTATCAAATCTGCCCCCAGCATCCCATTGAGTAACTCATCACGTTTGGGAAATATTCTAAATATCTCAAAAGATGGGAAGGGAATATGCAAGAAAAATCCAATAGTAACATCTTTTCTAGCCGACTTGACCATCTCTGGAACTAGTAATAATTGGTAGTCATGAATCCACACCTTATCTCCAGCTTCAATTTCTTCTAAGATTGCATTAGCAAACTTCTGATTCACCGCTACATAAGACGTCCACTGTGTCTCATCAAATTCTACATACTGTTTAAAGTAATGAAACAAGGGCCAGATACATTTATTAGAAAGACCCAAATAAAAGTCATCGATCTCATTTTCAGCTAATGGAATGGGCTTATAATTCTGCTGAATTAATTCATTAGAAAGGGCTTTGTAATCATTTTCTTCAATTTCTTCTGCACTAATTCCCGCCCAGCCAATCCATAAAGATTTGCCATTTTCGTGAACCGACTTGAGTCCTGTTGCTAATCCTCCAGAAGTAGGGGTAAAATTCCACTGATTCTTGAGTTTTTCAATTTTTACTGGAAGTCTATTCGAAACGATGATATATTTTGACATAACTTAGTGTAGATTGTTTAAATAGGTGTTGTTTACCTAAGGTAGAAATTAAATAAACAGATTCTTATGAGCTCAAACTTAAATTATGGGATAATAGGAAATTGCAAATCTGCCGCACTCATAAATGAGGATACTTCAATAGACTGGCTATGTCTTCCACAATTTGATTCCCCCTCTGTTTTCGCAAAAATCTTAGATGATCAAAAAGGGGGACATTTTTTAATCAAGAATTTAGCAAAATTCACGATCAAACAAGCTTATCTAGAAAATACCAATATACTGCGAACAGAATTTCGCAATGAAAAAGCTGGATTTGAGGTCATTGACTTTATGCCAAGATATAAAAATGAAATTAATCTTTACTATACCCCTCCAGAAGTTATCAGGATTATTCGTCCCCTTTATGGAACACCCACCCTATCTATTGACTACTTCCCTGCCCTAGAATATGCTGCCGCCAAAACAGTGTCTTATATAAAAGAAGACTTTATTGTGAGCGTTTATGACCACGAGAATTATGATACCCTCTATTTATATTCTAATTTACCTAAACAAGACATCATAGAAGGAAATCAAATCGAACTAACTCAAGCGACTTTCTTCACCATCTCTTATAATGAAAAGCTACAAATACCTTGTCTAGATAGCTGCTTACTAGAATTTGAAAGAACAAAATTATACTGGCTCAACTGGTGTGACAAAACTCCCACCTATCAATATTACAATGAGGTCGTTTTACGAAGCGCGATGACATTAAAGTTGCTTACCTATGACAAAACTGGGGCAATTTTAGCTGCTGCAACGACTTCGCTTCCAGAATCAATAGGAGAAGTACGCAATTGGGATTACCGTTTTTGTTGGATTCGTGACTCCTCAATGGTCATTCGCGTTATTTCAAAACTAGGCCACAAAAAAATCGTCAAAGACTTTATTGACTACATCATTGATCTAATTCCAGAGACAGATGAAAAGATCCAAATCATGTATGGGATCAACAAAGAAAAAAAATTAACCGAGACCCATTTAGACCATTTGAGCGGCTATGAAAATTCTCGTCCCGTTAGAATTGGGAATGCAGCTTATAAACAAAAACAGAATGACATCTATGGGATACTTATGGATGCCATACATATTGAGCTAGTGGAATTTCCATTGCTTTTTGAAAAAAAAGAAGAATTGTGGTCCATTGTTAAAAATATCGTTTGGATTGTCAACAATAATTGGTTTTTACCCGATAAAGGAATCTGGGAAATAAGAGAAGAAGAGAAACATTTTACCTTTTCAAAAGTCTTGTGCTGGGTGGCAATAGATCGGGCGATCAAAATAGCAGACTTTCTAGGAAAAAATAAAGACAAGTGGATAGTTCTTAGAGAAGAGATTAAAAATGACATTCATCAAAAAGCATGGAATCCCTCTGTTGGGGCATACACGCAATTTTATGGCAGTGATGCCCTAGATGCTTCGGTATTACTTATGGAACAATACGGCTTTATTGATGCCTTTGACCAACGCTATATTAACACCGTTAAGGCTACAGAAAGAGAATTGTCTTTTGAAGGCTTACTATATCGCTATAAAAACAAAGACGACTTTGGTACGCCTACCTCTTCTTTTACGGTCTGCACTTTTTGGTTTATTAATAGCTTATATAAAATAGGAGAAGTCGATAAAGCAAAAGCCTTATTTGATCAATTATTAAGCTACAGTAACCACTTGGGCTTATTTAGCGAAGATTTAGATTTTAAAACAAAGCGTCTGCTAGGAAATTTCCCGCAAGCTTATTCCCACTTAGCCCTAATAGACGTCGCTATTACCTTCAATAAAACTAAGGGGCAAATGGCTTAAAAAAAAATGAATATATTGAACTACATTTCTTATCAATGTTCAATATTAGATTTTTTTCGCTCTTAATTGTTCTCTACTCTTTTTCTGTTAATGGACAAAATACCCGCTTTTTTGTTTCTGCACATCAAGACGACTGGCAACTCTTTATGAATCCTAATGTTTATGAAAGCATTAAAAACGAAAAAGATAAAACCGTGATTATCCATACCACAGCAGGAGAAGCAGGTGCTGGGATGGGAAATGACGCACACTACAAAGCGCGAGAGGAAGGAAGTTTAGCTGCAGTGCGCTTTCTTTCTAATACTTTTACAACAGGGGCTGGTCTAGGCGCAGAAATGGAACGCGCTTATGTCAATTTAAACAATCATAAAATTTTGCGCTATCAATACAGAAACTGCGTTGTCTATCTTTTGCGATTTCCAGATGGTAACGGACAAGGTACAGGTTATGAACTGCACCAGTTTAAAACCCTAGCAAAGCTATTTGACGGCAGCAGTCGAGACGTTCCTACCATCGATAAAAGTACAATCTATAAAGATCGAGAAGATCTAGAAAAAACGATTAAAGCCCTTATATTGAAAGAACAAGCTGGAGGAAATACAGAAATACATCTAGCCGATACAGATCAAAAAATTAATCCTGGTGATCATTCTGATCATCAAACTTCTTCTAAATTTTTTCAGGCAGTAGCCAAAGAAATTGGGGGAATGACCCTTTATCTCTATACCAATTATGCCAGTGCACAACTGGATAAAAATATTCCAGAAGAAGGCTTTTTAGTCAGTGCCGCAGCCTGGGGGGTAACTACAGCCCATATCGCAGATCACAGGCATTATAGCACCTGGGATGACGCGCATAATAGCTGGATTGGACGACAGTATTTCAGGACTATTCGGATTCCCAAAAAATAAACTTATGCGGTCCCTTTATCAAAGCCTACTTTACCTACAAATTGCCGCTGGCAGCCTCTCACTGCTTACAGGAGGACTCAACATGATACTCCCTAAAGGTGGAAAAAGACATCGAAAAATTGGCCGACTATTTGTCACTGGAATGATGCTCACGGGTGGAAGCGCCCTTTTAATGGCGCAAATTAAACCTAACCCTTTTTTATTCATCATTGGGGTGTTTACAATCTACCTAGTGGGAACAGCAGACCGCTACATCAAATTAAAACAAAACAAACCCTTGTTAATCGATTGGGTTTATACCTTAGGGATGTTTGTATTCGGTAGTATTTTTATCATTTGGGGTATAATCACCTTAACAAAATCAGACGGAATGGGTTCCGCCATATTGGTCTTTGGTTCCATAGGACTTTACAGTGTTTATCGAGATTTTAGTAATTATAACGGAGAAGCAACCCATCGCAATTATCGCTTGTTCACCCACATAGGGCGGATGGTGGATGGCTTTACAGCCACTGTGACTGCAGTATTGGTTGTCAATGCACAATACATCCCGCTAACAATTCCAACAGTTGTTTATTGGCTGGCTCCTACCCTTCTGTTTACTCCATTAAGTGTCTATTGGATTAAACAACGAAAAAAATAGCCATGTTAGAAATACGCAATCTTTGTGAAAATTGTCATACCTCCTTCACCCACGAAAGTGACAACGCTTTTATATGTTCTTATGAATGTACTTTTTGTAAAGACTATATAGAAAATATACTCCAGCATATTTGCCCCAATTGTGGCGGAGAGTTTCAAAAGCGTCCTAAGAAAAAAACTTAAAATCCAAATATCATGATTTTACATCCTTATTTTATTTTTAACGGTGAGGCAAGAGAAGCTATCACCTTTTATGTCAAAGCGCTGGGGATTACCCATGGCGAAATTAACACCTATGGAGACAGTCCCATGCCACACGAACCCCATCAAAAAGACTGGGTTATTCATGCAGAACTTCTTTTTAAAGGCAATACCCTCGCCATGTTCGCCGATAGTGCAGATACACCGCTTAGGGCTAATCCAAATATTCACATTAGCTTAAATTATTCTGATCTTGAAGAGATGAAAGTTGCTTTTGAGCGTTTAGCAGAAGGAGGGAAAATTACCATGCCGCTAGAAAAGCAGTTTTGGAATGCCACCTATGGACAACTTGTAGACCGTTTTGGATTGCACTGGATGATGAATTTTGACCATCAATAATAATGGCGTACGACGAGTATCTGGCAGAGCGAATACGTCAATATTTCACCCAACGAAAGCTTAATTTCTATGACAAAGCCATGATGGGTGGGCGTGTTTTTATGCTCAATGATAAAATGTGCTGAGGGATTCACTACAATAAAAAGAAGTAAATGGATCTTCTTATGGCCCTGGTAGGGGAAACCGCAACAGAGAAACTAATCCATAAAAAAAGCTTGTCACCCTATGGATTTTACGGGACGTCCCATGAAAGGATATGTCTTTATCGATCCAGAAGGTTTTGACTTAGAGGAAGATTTATTATTTTGGCTTGATCATTGCGTTGTTTTAACCCAAAAGCAAAAGCCGCTAAAAAAAGAAAAAAATGAAATTATTCCTTACCCTATTGAGTCTTGTTAGCCTGCAAACTTGCATCTCTAGCACTCCCCCCCTTGATCGAAATGAACCCATTTGGGAACCGCCAAAAAACGAACAAAAAGATCTAAGCAAAGCCTATTTTGCTTCAGGCTGCTTTTGGTGTGTTGAAGCTATTTTTGAAAGTGTAAAAGGAGTTGGTGAAGTTTATTCTGGTTATGCTGGTGGTGATACAAAGAACCCTAATTACAATCAAATAGGAACAGGTAGAACTGGCCATGCAGAAGCAGTTGAAGTGCATTATGACCCTAAAGTCGTTTCCTTTGGCACTTTAGTTCAAGTGTTCTTTGGGTCACACGATCCAACAACGGCTAACCGCCAAGGGCCAGATCGAGGTTCTCAATATCGTTCAATTGCTTTTTATCAAAATGATAAGGAAAGAGAAAAGATTCAAGGCTATATCTCCCTTTTAGAAGAAAAGGAAATCTTTAGTAAACCTATAGTTACCGAGGTTGAAAAACTTGAAAAATTCTATTTTGCTGAAGAGTACCACCAAGATTATGAAAAACGCAACCCCAATAATCCTTATGTAAGAAGTGTTTCGATTCCACGTTTACGCAAGTTTCAAAAAGCTTATCCAGAGTTGCTAAAAGAGACACACTAATAAGTAGGGAGAAGATGAGAAGCTCGTTTATTCACTAAAGAATAAACGAGGGAGGCCATCAATATTCCCGCAAGGGCTCCACATAAAATGTCTAAAGGGTAATGCACCCCTAAATATATTCTACTGTAAGCGATAAAAGCAGCAAAAGATAGTAAAAGGGGCATGAGCCATTTTACTTTATTAAAGATTAGACTAAAGAAAAAAGCTAATGCAAAAGAATTAGAAGAATGGCCAGAAAAGAAGCCATATTCCCCACCACAAGATGCTTTGACCAAACGCATGATTCCGTCTATTTCTGGAGTATAACATGGCCTAAGACGCATAAAACCATCTTTGAATAAATTGGTTAATTGATCTGTTAACCCCACTAGAATCCCTCCTGCAAATAACAATAATACGGCAGACTTAACCCCGTGCCTTCTTCCATAAATAAACACAAGACTTAAATAAACAACTACATTGGTCGCTTTCTTACTCATCAATAGCCAGAAGGGGTCAAAAAAAGGAGTTCCCTTTTGATTAAGCCACAAGAATAAGCTGCTGTCCCAGGCAAGTAGTTGCTCCATCATTACTCCATTGCTTCGATTTCACGATCAAAAAAGGCAAGCGCCTCTTCAATTAATGCTTGAGTAACTTTTTCAAGCTCGTTTTGATCTTCTTGACTAAACTCTTCTAACCATAAAACATCATCATTAGAAACATTGAGCAGAAAACGTGGATAAACAGTGTGCAAAACAAAAATCTCATCTTCTAAAGAAGAATTATCGGCAATTAAAAACTTTGGTACTTCCATGACTTATTAATTTAGTAGTTTTTTAGTTTGGTGTTGAAAGCGTAAAAATAATAAAAGTGCAGATGTACTTAGTCCAGTAAGTAAACCCAACCATATACCAACTGCGCCTAAAGAAGTTTTAAGCCCCAGATAGTAAGATACCGGTAGACCAATCACCATATAAGAGATAAAGGTTAAAGTAGTGGGAATATTGACATCTTGTATTCCTCTTAAAGCCCCTAATATAACGGCTTGTAATCCATCGGTAATTTGAAAAAATCCAGACACCAAAAGGAGTCCAGCCGCAATGCCCACAACTTCTAAGGTATCTGACGGGGTAGCTGCACCATAATTCTCTAAATAAATCCAAGGGAGTTGATCATTAAAGCTGAGATAAATTATACAAAATAACACATCAAAAAGCCCAATGAGTAAGAATAGAGAAATGGCAATTCGCCTTAAATCGGCATAGGTCTTCATTCCAAATTGATTCCCAACCCTAATCATGGCAACCACTCCTAATCCCATGGCAAACATAAAGGTCATAGAAGAAAGGTTTAAAGCTATTTGATTCGCCGCTTGAGAATTCTTCCCTAAAATACCAGACATCCATATCGCCATAGTAAAAAAGGCCACTTCAAAAAACATTTGCAGAGCAGAAGGGAAACCTAAACTCAATATCTTTTTAAATAAACTTATTCTCTGCTTTTTAAAGCCAATTCTCAAGGAATAACCTTTAAATAAGGAATGATATTGAATGAAAAGCAAAATATAAATCACAGCACCTATTCTGGCAATCAGCGTGCCTATTGCCGCACCTTCTACCCCCATTTTAGGGAATCCACCATACCCAAAAATGAGAAAATAGTTTATAATGACGTTCAAAATATTTGAAAAAACAGTCGCATACATCGCAGGGCGTGTTTTAGATAAACCATCGGCAAATTGTTTATAGGCCTGAAAGATAATTAAAGGCACGAGAGAAGCGGCTACCCATTTTAAATACGGGAAAGCATATTCAACCACTGCAGGGGGTTGACCCATCGAATACATTAACTTCCTGGCACTAAAAACTGCTATAAACAAACTCACCCCTAATATCATACAAAGGACCACCCCATGGGATAAAACATCTTGTGCGGCTGCGCGATCTTTTCTACCGTCTGCCTGCGCCACAAGTGGTGTAATTGCCGTTGAAAAACCAATCCCTAAAGACATGGCTATAAAAACAAAACTATTGCCTAGTGAAATAGCTGCAAGCTCTGTAGTTCCCAATTGCCCCACCATGATATTGTCAACCAATTGTACAATGGTATGTCCTAGCAAGCCTAAAATGACCGGAAAAGAAAGGCTTAAATTATATTTAAACTCTTTAGTGTATTGTTGTAGATTGATCAAAGGCTTAGAGTTTAAAATGGTCCATTAAAAAGACCATAGAAGCCATTGTAGCTGCTCCCAGTTCTAATTCCCTTTTATTAATCGCATCAAAGGTATCGTTTGCTGCATGATGAAAATCAAAATAGCGTTGTGAATCTGGACGCAACCCTGCTAATACATTATCTGCTGTTTTTAGAGGAGCAATATCTGCACCGCTTCCACCTTTTACAAAAAGGTGAACTAAATAGGGCTCAAAATAGGGCGCCCAAGATTGAATTGTCTTGAGCTTCTCCTCTGTGGTGTCAATAGAAAAACCTCTAGGAGTAAATCCTCCTGCATCTGACTCTAAGGCAAAGACATGATTTTCATTATTCTTTTGGGCAAGCTCGGTATATTTTGCAGCTCCACGCTGACCGTTTTCTTCATTCATATACAAAACCACCCTGAGGGTGCGTTTTGGGCAGTAATTAATTTTTTTCATTATTCTAAGCACCTCCATAGATTGAACAATGCCTGCACCATCATCATGTGATCCATCTCCTAAATCCCAGGAATCAAGATGCCCTCCCACAACCATGATCTCTTCTGGATAGGTAGATCCTGTAATTTCTCCAATCACATTATAAGATTGTACATCGGGTAAATTCTTGCAATTTTGTTTTAAATAAAACTTCAACTTTGGATTTAAGGCCAGCATCGAGCTCAATAACTCTGCCCCATTTGTACTTATGGCCGCTGCAGGAATACGTTCTCGCAAAGATAAATCTCCATAACTCATGGATCCTGTATGAGGATAATCGTCTAGGCGTAAGTTCATAGACCTTACTACAACCCCTACAGCTCCCATTCTTGCTGCTTCTTCTGCGCCGCTAAAACGTTGATCAACACAACCTGAATAAGCAGAAAAGGTATTGATTAAATCTGCTTGCATGGGACGATTATAAAATACAATCTTCCCCTTTACCTGCTCTTCTCCAAGCGCTTTTAATTCTTCAAAATCCTGTACCTCAACCACCTCTGCTCTTATACCAGTCAAAGGAGTTGAAATAGAACCTCCTAAAGCGCAAACTGGAACATTGATAGTGTTACCCGGACTAGTTTCAATATTAGCGTATTCAAAAGTTCCTCTAATCCATTTAGGAACCATTACTGGCTGCAACCAAACCTTATCAAGTCCTAGCGCATCGAGTTCTTCTTTCCCCCATTCAACCGCGCGTTGTGCATTAAGCGAACCCGATAGTCTACCTCCTATTTGATTCGACAAATGTGCTAACCATGGATAAGTTTGTCCATCGAGTAAAGCGGTTTGATAAATCTTTTTTAGGGTGGGTTCAATTTGTTCTTGAGCAACAAGGCTAGTCGCCATAAGAGTTGCACATATTAGCAGTCGTGTTTTCATTTTATTTAGATGCAAATTGTTCAATATTTTGTTTTGTGATGGGATTGTCCCCCAATATCATCAAGCGTTCAATTACATTGCGTAACTCCCTGATGTTACCTGTCCATGGATAATCTTGCAATTTCTTGAGGGCCGCAGGCTTTATACTTTTTACTGTCAGCCCATCTTTTTTTGCGATTTGATCGATAAAGTGCTCGCAAAGCAAGGGAATATCTTCAAGACGATCTTTTAAAGCGGGGACTTTAATAACAATCACGGCAAGTCGGTGATAAAGGTCTTCACGAAAACGCCCTTCGGCTATTTCATTTTGTAAATTTTTATTAGTCGCAGCCAATATGCGAACATCGACTGTTACATCTTTATCACTTCCTACCCGCTGGATTTTATTTTCTTGAAGCGCACGTAAAACCTTGGCTTGAGCACTTAGACTTAAATCGCCTATTTCATCTAAAAACAGGGTTCCATTATGTGCTGTTTCAAACTTGCCCTTGCGATCTTTGACCGCAGAGGTAAAAGAACCTTTGACATGCCCAAAGAGTTCACTCTCGATTAGTTCTGAAGGGATGGCCGCACAGTTGACTTCAATCAATGGCTGTTTATTTCTTTCACTTTTCTGATGAATTTGATGTGCCACCAGTTCTTTCCCAGTACCATTAGGGCCAGTAATCAAAACCCTTGCTTGGGTTGGGGCAACTTTGTCTATCATTTCTTTTACTCCTTCAAGCCCCTTAGAAGTACCTATCATTTGATACGCTTTAGCGATACGTTTTTTTAAGGTTACATTTTCTACAACCAAATTTTTTGATTCTAGCGCATTGCGAACAGAGATCAACAAACGATTTAAATCGGGTGGTTTAGGGATAAAATCATAGGCGCCAATTTTCATCGCTTCAACCGCTGTTTGAATATTACCGTGACCGGTTAACATGATAAAGGGAGTTAAAACGCCTTTATTTTTTGCCGCTCGCAAAACTTCTAAACCATCTTTGTTGGGCATTTTAATATCACAAAGAATTAAATCATAATCATCTGCTAATAAAGATGTCAAGCCTTTTTCTCCATCTTCAGCTTGTTCGATAGAGAAATGCTCATTTTCTTCTAATAAAATACGTTTAAGCACACGTCTAATGGGCTCTTCGTCTTCAATAATTAAAATCTTTGCCATCGTTATTTTGCTTCTGTTTTATTGACCCATACCGTTCTTTGCGGAAAGGGAATATCTATTTTATTTTTATCAAAAGCAGCAAGAATACTAAAACGAATATCGCTTTTTACGCGTTCTGCGATAAAGCTTTTATTGATCGTAAAAAAAAGCTGAAAGATCAATGCATTGTCTCCAAAACCTTTCAATAAAACGCTGGGAATAGGTTTCTTTAGTACCTGTTTATGCTGTGTAGCACAATCAATTAAAAGCTGTTGTACTAAGTTGACATCACTATCATAAGCAACACCAACTATTATATGCTCACGAGTGATGACACCATTTTCTGTCCAGTTATATAAAATAGAGGTCAGAAACTTATGATTAGGGATAATCAATACTTTATTATCGATGGTTACTGCCCTAGTTGTACGCAGTGTGATATTTTCTACTTTCCCTATTTGACCATCTATATCTATAATATCTCCTACGTGTACTGCTTTATCGGCAATAATAAATATTCCTGAAATAATGTCTTGAATAAAGGTTTGCAAGGCTAAACCTACTCCCACTAAAAGTGCTGCAGAGGCAGCAAAAATTGCGGTTACATTGACCCCGATATTATCAAAAGTGATTAAAATAATAATGAGATAAACAAAGTAGTTGAAAAAGGTAAAAATGCTTCTAAACTTATACTGGGTATCCTCGTCCATTCTATACAAGAGCAGTCGCTTAGAAAGTTTAAGAAAGAAACGCGTTAGAATAAATACAAATAGAATGATTATCAGAGCGCCTACAGAAAAGGAAATCTCACTCCCCAGTCGAATCGGATAATTAAAAAAATCTGTTATTTTATTCATTATGGAGCTAAAAGAATTGTCTCAAACCAAATATAGGAGAAAAAAATGGCTGTAAAAACAAAACCCACCCTTATCGAAACAAGGATGGGAAAAAATTGCTATGAAAAAGAAAAAGTGCACTTAAGAGTGCGAATCAAAGATACATTATTTTTTCAAAATGCAAAAAGATTAAGCAAACATGTCTTTTACTTTTTCAAAAAAGGATTTGTCAGATTTTTCTGGCTTGGGGATAAAGTTCTCATCTTCAGCCATACGCTGAAAGAATTGCTTTTGTTCTCTGTTCAATGTTTTAGGTGTCCAGACATTAATGTGCACTAGAAGATCTCCTGTTCCATATCCATTCAAGTCTGGTAATCCTTTTCCGCGTAGACGTAATGTTTTACCTGATTGAATCCCTGGTTCTAATTTAATACGAACCTTACCATTTAAAAGATCGACTTCTTTTGCTACTCCTAAAGCTGCTTCAGAAAAGGAGATATATAGATCGTGGTGTAAGTGATTTCCTTCCCGAATAAATTTTTCGTGTGTAATTTCTTCAATAAGAACAATTAAGTCCCCAGATATTCCATTTCCAGGAGAAGCGTTTCCTTTCCCACTTACCTTTAATTGCATACCCTCTTCAACTCCTGCAGGTATTTTGATACTTACCGTCTCTTCCTCGGCAATCATCCCTTGAGCATCACTCCCTTTGGGGCGGTGTTCAATACTTTGACCGCTTCCCTGGCAAGTAGGGCAAGTTACTGCAGTTTGCATTCTTCCTAATATTGTATTGGTAACACGAACGGTTTGACCGTTACCACCACATTGACTACAATTAGAATAACGCACATCTTTTGCTTGTACTTTACGGCGAACTTTTACTTTCTTTTCGACGCCATTAAGAATTTCGTCTAGGGTTAATTTAACACGAATACGCAGATTGCTCCCTTTCGTTCTTCTTTGACCGCCACTGCCGCCAAAACCGCCACCAAAGCCTCCACCAAAAGCACCGCCAAAAATATCTCCAAATTGACTAAAGATATCGTCCATGTTCATACTACCACCGCCAAAACCTTGACCGCCTTCAAAAGCAGCATGACCGTATTGATCATAACGTGCCTTTTTATCTGCATCCCCTAAAATCTCATAGGCCTCTGCTGCCTTTTTAAAATTAGCTTCTGCCTGTGCGTCACCAGGGTTTTTGTCTGGGTGGAATTGTATGGCTTTCTTGCGGTAGGCCTTTTTAATTTCTGCCGCAGTAGCTCCCTTACTTACTCCTAATACATCGTAATAATCTTCTTTCATTCTATTGTCTTATTGTCCTACCACTACCTTGGGGTAACGAATTATTTTCTCCCCTAGCTGGTAACCTTGCTCTGTTACGTCAACAATTTTCCCTGACTGGTCTTCCCCTGCTGGAATCTGGGTAATGGCTTCATGCTTTTCTGCATCAAAAGCATCTCCTGCATTCACCTCAATAGCAACTAAACCTTTACTTTTAAGGATTTCATTCAATTTATTGCTAATTAATCGAAAGCCTTCAAAATCGGCACTATTCTCTTGCTTTTCTGCTTCTTTCAAAGCACGATTAAAGTCATCGACAATGGGAAGCATGCTAGAGATTACTTCTTGTCCTGCAGTTTTAAATAACTCAATACGCTCTTTAGAAGTACGCTTCTTGTAATTTTCAAACTCTGCGAAAAGCCTTAGATACTTGTCTTTTTCTGTCTCTAATGCTTCGTTTGCCTCTGTTAAAGCTTTTTCTACTTTTGAAGCTGCATTTTTCTTAGTTGCTGGTTTAGCTTTCTTTTTGGTGCTTTTAGCTTCTTTATCTTCGGTTTTTTTTGCCGTGCTCATGCTTACTTTTTTCTTTGCGTGAGCAAAAGTACTGCCATTTTAATAAACTTGTCAAAATGTCAGAGAAAATGTTCCCTATAACAAAGATTTTATAGCGGGGAATAAATCTGGGTATTGATACTTGAATCCTTTTTGTAATACTTTGGCAGCACTTACATTTTGACTATTAAAGACCAGCGTACTCATTTCCCCCATGACTAGTCGAATGGGAAGTTGTGGTAAAGAAGGCATAAAATAGGGACGTCGCATCGCTTTGGCCAAGGTTCTCGTAAATTCTTTCTGCGAAACTGGCTGTGGACTAACGGCATTGAATATTCCTTCCCACTGTTCTGTAGAGGCTTGAAGTGAAAGGGTGACTAAATCATCTACATGAATCCACGATTGCGTTTGTTGACCATTGCCAAAGGCTGCCCCTAAACCAAACCAGTTGGGGATTTTAAGGGGACCAAGTACTCCCCCTTTTGCCGTTAAAACTAACCCTATCCTCAGTTTACACAATTTTATTCCTAATCTGGCAAAACCATCTTCTGCTTTTTCCCAAGCAATAACGACTTCTTCTAGAAAAGAGTTTGACTGCGGTGTATAATCTTCTGTATAGACAGTAGAAAATGAAGAGGGGTAAATCCCAATGGCAGAAGCCGCAACAACTTGTTCTAATTGATGATTTCCATGGAGTTGTTTTAGGGTATTCACTAATAAGTTCGTTCCATCTACCCTACTGTCTAGTATTTCTTTTTTATTTTTAGTTGTCCAGCGTTGAGAAATACTTGCTCCCGCTAAATGAATAAGCACCTCAACCCCTTCGAAACATTTGAAATCAATTTCATTCTTCTTGGGATTCCAATAAAAACCCTTTGCCCCCGAAATTGTGTCCAGTTGATTTTTTCTAGTTGTTAGATAATGTATTTCGTGCCCTTGTGCAATTGCTTGCTCTAAGAGAACCGAGCCTACCAGACCTGTAGCACCGCTAACTAAAATTTTCATGCTTTTTTTGTAAAAGTACTACAAAAGTGGGCGATAAGCTTGAATCATTTCGCGTTTCCCTGGCGGGCCTGGAACCAAAGCCACTTCTAATCCAAGATTTTGTAAAGCCCTGCGAACACTTCCTTTGGCAGCATAAGTAACAAATACTCCTCCGGGATTTAACTTATCGACCAAAGGTTTAAAGCAATGATCTTCCCAGATTTCTGGTTGCGTCCTCGCTCCAAAAGCGTCATAATAGAGAACATCTATTGTTGCTTCAGGAATATAATTTTCTAAGCGACAATTCATTTTCTTTAGGCTAAAATGAGTTGTTACAGGATATAATATTTCCCATGGAGCTTTGATTATACAATCAAATACTCCTTTGGCTTTAGCCCCTAAATAGTCATTATAATTTACTTCATTTAACTCTATTGGAGTCAAGGGATATGCTTCAATTGAGTAATAATCTATATCAAGTAGAAGTTGTGTCGCTTTTTGCTCGGTTAAAAGGGCATTGAGCCCTGTGCCAAAACCCATCTCAAAGACATGGCACTTTTTTATGTTTGGATGAAGATTGATCCAGTGCTCTAATCCCATCTTAAGATAAACATGTTCTGCTTCTTGTACTGCTCCATGTTTAGAATGATAGTACTCGTCGAACTTCTCCATATAAAGGGTTGGACTACCGTCTGCTGTTTGAAATTGACTTTTCTTTATGTTTTTCATCTTAAAAACGAAAATAAGACAGTTTTATTCAGTTAGATTTAAAATGCAAAAAAAAAATAGACTTTTTGAAGCTAAAAATCTTTTATATAATAAGGTATCTTTAGATTTATCATTAATTTAGTGGTTAAAACCTACATGATGAGAATTCAACGCGCAGAAAAATCTAAAATTCACGACATCAATTTTGACACCCTCTACTTTGGAGAAGTCTTTACAGATCATATGTTTGTCTGCGATTATGTCAATGGTGAATGGATAGACCCGCGGATAATCCCATATCAACCCATACAAATGGATCCTTCTGCAAGTGTTCTACATTATGGGCAAGCGGTTTTTGAAGGCATGAAAGCCTATAAAGACCATCAAGGCACAGCCTGGTTATTTCGTCCTGAAGATAATCATGCACGTATCAATAAATCTTCTGTGAGATTAGCCATTCCAGCGTTTCCAAAAGAATATTTCATGAATGGACTCAATGAGTTGCTTACACTAGACAAAGACTGGATTAGAGCAGGGGAAGGAAATTCTCTTTATGTCCGCCCTTTTGTTTTTGCAAATCAAGCGGCCGTCTCTGCTTCAGCTTCAAATCGATATCAATTTATGATCATCTGCTCTCCCGTAAAGGCATACTATTCTGGAGAAGTAAATGTTTTGGTTTCAGAAGATTATTCAAGAGCATCAAGTGGTGGCGTTGGCTTTGCAAAGGCTGCAGGGAATTATGCCGCTTCTTTTTACCCAACTCAATTAGCCCTTAAAGAAGGCTATCAACAAATTATTTGGACAGATGCAAGCACGCATCAATACCTAGAAGAGTGTGGAACAATGAACGTATTCTTTAGGGTAAACGACACCTTGATTACTGCTCCTACAACAGATACGATCCTTGACGGTATTACCCGAAAGAGCGTTATTCAAATTGCGCAAGATGCAGGCATCAATGTAGAGGTCCGTCCTGTTACTATAACAGAGATTATTGAGGCGCACAAAAACGGTTCACTTAAAGAAGTCTTTGGTGCGGGAACTGCAGTAGTAATTAGCCCAATCAATAGCATAGGGTATCAAGGAGAAAACTACAGCATTGAAAATCAAGACCATTCTTTTGCTGCAATGATCAAAGACAAAATCGTGAGTATCCAATACAACTTAAGCGAAGATCCTTATGGATGGCGTAAAGAAGTTGTAGCGGTTACTGTTTAAGGATTTTATCAATATTGGGTTTGAAGTAATTTGGCCCTTTCATTACTTTTCCATCTTCCCGATAAATCGGTGCCCCGTCTGCTCCCAGTTTACTCATGTTTGATCGTTGGATTTCATCAAAAACTTCTTCAATCTTATGTTGCATTCCGTGCGTGAGAATTGTTCCGCATAAAATGTAAAGCATGTCTCCTAAAGCGTCGGCAACTTCTATCATATCCTTATTTTTTGCCGCTTCAAGATATTCTAGATTTTCTTCTTCCATCAATCGAAAACGCAAGTCTAAGATATTGTCAGGAAGATCGACAGTGGGTTGGTTTGCACATCCTATTTTAAACGCCTTGTGAAAGGCTTCAACTGCCTTAAGTTCTTTTTGAATCATAAATATGAGATTAGTATAAACTAGATTGCCTAATTTAGACAAAAAAATAAGAATGTTTTCATCTGGCCAACTCATTTTTGCCCTTTGCTTTGTCTTGGGATTTAGTACTATCATTGTTTTAACCTATCGAAAAGATGCTAAGGGACACAAAATTCATTATGCTGGAGCTTACAAAATATTAATTGGGTTTATCCTGGCTATTATCGCTTTATTCTTAATCAAAGTTTTTGTTCATTAATTTACCTAGTTCATGTTCAATCTAATTCGTACAATTCTTGGTGTACTGTTTTTTATCCTTGTATTAGGAGTTGTACTGATTAAAAATAAACCAAAAGAGTTTGAAATTGTTTTGGAATACGCTATTGATTACCCCATTGTAAATTATATGGATTATCTTCAATCTTCTCCAGCGCGACAGTGGATCTTCACTTTACTTTCAAAAAAGGAAGCCTTTTATGCTCCATCTATGACAAAAAAGATGGAATGGTCTCAAAAAAGTCAACATGAACTTAAATTTATCTTTCCAGGGGAGGAAGATTTTACCTTAGAAGAGCAGTGGGTTTTTTCTCCAGAAAAAAAGAGTGTTCAACTACTATATAATTACACGCTAGGGTTTAGAGATCAATTCAAGTTTCTTCGCAATCCACAATTCAACGATTCATTACGGTCGATTCTCATTAAACGATTCAAAAATACACAGCAGGCTATTGCAGAACAATACCAGCAACATCGCTGGCAATACAATGGAGAAACCACTCTCCCCCTCACCTACTATTTAGCCCTTGAAGGAAACAGTCCATGGAATACAATTAAAGAAGATACAGAGCTAGCTTTTAAAAAAATACATGACTTTGCGAAAACAGCAGACATTTCTTCTCTTGGCAAGACATTTATATTATACCCTGTACTAAGTGAAGCTGTAGTTCTTTGGCGGGCTGCTGTTGAAGTTGACCGCTTTTATAGAACAAATAGAAGAGACATTAGATGCAGAAGGTATAAAGGAGGAAAAGCATTACAACTAACACATCAAGGAACAAATGATTTTTTAAAGGATAGTTGGGAAATCCTTCAAGATAGTTTAGTTAGTAGAATACAAGCTTATCCAGCCATACAAGTCATCTCAAAACAAAACGATAGTATTGTGAATCCACTCAGTTGGAACACTCAACTCTATATGCCAATACAATAATGAATTTAAAAGCCTTTTTACTTGTATTTATCGGTGGCGGTTTAGGAAGTAGTCTTCGCTATCTTATTACGCTATTAGTACGTACTACTTCAACTCAATTTCCTTATGCTACATTAATTGCTAATCTAATAGGCTGCTTCCTTATTGGACTCCTAGTAGGCTACCTTAATCGTATTGGTCTTTTAAAAGAAAATTTAAATCTTCTTTTTGTCGTTGGGTTTTGTGGAGGATTAACAACCTTTTCTAGTTTCACCTTAGATTTCCTCCATTTAATCAAAACCTCTTCCTTCCTTTTACCGTTGCTTTACTTTTTAGGAAATATAGCGCTTGGGATGCTTTTGCTATTATTAGGACTTTGGATTAATC
>JAKMGK010000097.1 GCA_022424955.1 Flavobacteriaceae bacterium | reverse complement strand
AAGTAAAATTGTGTATAGGCGTACTGCTTTTATGTATACAAATATAGAAAAATTATTAATAACTCGACAATTCATAAATTATTGTTCAAAAAAGAAAATTTTGATTTCCTCGGCAAAGATATATTGTATATTTATAGCTTCTATTTTTTCTATGAAAGAGATACAACAATTATCGCCAAAAGAGCACATTATCATTTTAGGAGCTAAGCTCCATAATCTCAAAAATATTGACGTTGCGATCGCGCGCAATACCTTGACGGTAATTACGGGACTTTCTGGGTCGGGAAAATCCTCCCTGGCTTTTGACACATTATATGCTGAGGGACAACGACGTTATGTCGAAAGTCTCTCTTCTTATGCACGTCAATTTATGGGTCGATTAAACAAACCCAAAGTAGACCAAATCAAAGGGATTGCCCCAGCCATTGCAGTAGAACAAAAAGTCAATTCCAGCAATCCACGTTCGACTGTTGGAACCAAGACAGAAATTTATGATTATCTCAAACTACTTTACGCGAGAATTGGTGAAACCTACTCCCCTACTTCAAACACCAAAGTAAAAAAAGATACGGTTAGTGACGTGGTTGATTTTTTAGTCCGTCAAGAAGAAGGCAGTAAGTTCTTATTATTGACTACCCCACAAAACAAACAAAAGCGCAGTACTAAAGAGCGATTAGATATTCTTATCCAGCAAGGCTATGCCCGTATTTACACTGCCGATGGCATGCTGCGATTAGATAACTTAAACGGAAATGTTCCAAAGGAATTTGAACTTATTGTTGACCGAGTATTTGTGCTACAAGAAGACGAAGATTTCAAAAACCGCTTGTCTGATGCGGTTGATGTTGCCTTTTTTGAGGGAGATGGACAGTGTGAAGTATTAAATCTCGCCACAGAAGAACGTACCCGCTTTTCAAACAAATTTGAAGCAGATGGAATGGCATTTCTTGAGCCTAATGTGCACCTATTTAGCTTTAACAACCCCTATGGGGCTTGTAAAAAATGTGAAGGATATGGCGACATCATTGGGATTGACCCTGAATTAGTTTTCCCCAATAGTGGCCTTTCAATCTATGAAGAAGCCATTGCCCCATGGCGAGGAAATGGCTTTAAAAAATACCATGCAGATCTGGTCAATAATGCCTATCATTTTGATTTTCCCATACACAAACCTTACTTTGAATTGAGCAAGGAACAGCAAGAATTATTGTGGAAAGGAAATTCTTATTTTGCAGGACTCAACAAGTTTTTCAAGAAATTAGAAGCTAAAAATTACAAGATTCAAAATCGTGTTTTGTTGTCCCGCTATCGCGGAAAGACGAAATGTGATAGCTGTAACGGTACTCGATTAAGGCCAGAAACTGCCTATGTCAAGATCAATGGAAAAAGCCTCCCCGATCTAATGCATCTATCCTTAGACGACCTAGCCGACTTTTTTGCTAAAGCCAGTTTTACAGATCAACAAGAAGCAATTGCCAGTCGTTTATTGATCGAAATCAATTCGAGACTTTCTTTTATGAAAAACGTGGGATTAGGCTATCTCACTTTAAATCGGAAATCAAATACCCTCTCTGGCGGAGAATCTCAACGTATTAATCTTGCTACCTCACTAGGGAGTAGCTTAGTGGGGTCTATGTATATCTTAGACGAACCCAGTATTGGATTACATTCTAGAGATAATGAGCGATTAATTAATATTTTAAAGCAACTTAAAGCCTTAGGCAATACAGTGATTGTTGTAGAACACGACGAAGACATTATGCGTGCTGCAGATGCCATTATTGATATTGGTCCAGAGGCAGGAAGTTTAGGGGGAGAAGTTGTAGGACAAGGGAGTTTTAAAGAAATCCTCCAACAGCAAACACTCACATCCGATTATCTCAAGGGAGAAAAGGCGATTCTTGTGCCTAAAAAAAGACGTAAAAGCAAACATTTTATTAAGATCATAGGAGCAAGAGAAAACAACCTAAAGAATATTGATGTTTCTATACCACTCAATACATTTACCGTTGTTACTGGTGTTTCAGGGAGTGGAAAAAGCACCTTGGTTAAAAAAATCCTCTACCCTGCTCTACAAAAGCAGCTAGATATTTTTGTGGAAAAGCCAGGGCAATTTACTGGCCTGGAAGGAGACTTTTCTTCTATCAAACAGATTGAATACATTGACCAAAACCCTATTGGGAGATCATCGCGCTCTAACCCAGTAACCTATATCAAGGCCTATGATGATATTAGAGCGTTATTTTCAAAACAAAGTTTGAGCAAAGTGCGCAATTACCTTCCTAAACATTTCTCTTTCAATGTAGATGGTGGGCGCTGTGATGCCTGTAAAGGGGAAGGAACCGTTACCATTGAGATGCAGTTTATGGCAGATGTGGTCTTAGAATGCGAGCACTGTAAAGGGAAACGCTTTAAAAAAGAAGTGAGAGAAGTACTCTTTCAAGAAAAATCAATTGATCAGGTGCTCGACATGACTGTTGATGATGCCATTGCATTTTTTACACAACACCAAGAAAATAAGTTGGCAAAAAAACTGGGAGCATTGCAACAAGTTGGATTGGGCTATGTTACTTTAGGACAATCTTCTGCCACCCTATCTGGTGGGGAAGCCCAAAGAATTAAATTGGCCTCTTTTATTGGTAAAGGGGAGCAACGCGATAAAATACTTTTCATTTTTGACGAGCCTACTACAGGACTCCATTTTCATGACATCAATAAGTTACTTACTTCTTTCGAAGCATTAATTGATAAAGGGCACTCTCTTTTAGTGGTAGAACACAACATGGATCTAATCAAGTGCGCCGATCATGTGATTGATTTAGGCCCTGAAGGAGGAGATAAAGGCGGAACCCTTATAGGAGAAGGAACCCCTGAAGCTATTGCCAAAATAAAGCATTCTTATACC
>JAKMGK010000108.1 GCA_022424955.1 Flavobacteriaceae bacterium | reverse complement strand
AACAGGAGCATGGGCAACAGCTTCAGCTACAGCCCTAGGCTATCCTAATTCGCTTATGGCAGCGGCACTCCATGCGCGTTATCTCTCCTTTTTTAAAAAAGAACGTGTTCATTTTTCAAAACATTTTAATAACCCCAAATCAAATGTTAAAATTTCCTCTACACTACTTAAAAATGCTTACGACTTATCCCGATGGATTAACCATCATCAAGGGTTTGAAATGCTCACCCTAGCTGCAAAAAAATACAAATGGACATTGGATTTAAGTCAAGTCGCCTCCGTCTGGGCTGAGGGCTGTATTATTAAGTCCGATCTCATGGATGATTGCATTAAACTTTTGAAAGACAATACTATGCTGCTTTTAAGTGAGGGTTTTAAAGAGCATTTAAACGATGGAAAAGAAAATTGGAAAGAACTACTTCAGCGAGCGGTAACAAATGAAATTTCTATCCCCTGTATGCAAAGTGCTTGGTCGTATTTCGCTGCATTAAAAACTCAGAATAGTAGTGCAAATATTATCCAGGCTCAACGTGATTATTTTGGAGCACACGGCTTCTTAAGAACCAATAATGACCGTCAAGATTTAGTACACGGGCCTTGGTCTTCTTAATCAATCCTGCCTACAGGACGAACCTCTGAACCTTTGACTCCAGTTAATCGATCTCCTAATACCCCACGAACTGAATCTGCGATTTTAGATATTTTATCAACCCATTCTGGATGGGCTACTGCAAGATTAACTTGTTCTTCTGGATCTTGACTTAAATCATACAACTCGGCTTCGCTAATTTTATTCATGTCATAGGGTACAGGGAATCCATCATTGGTTCCTTGACGTCCATTTAAACTTCGATAGGTATGGGGAACGTATAATTTCCAGTCCTTATGTCGAACAGCATGTAATTCATTGGTACGGTAGTAAAAGAAAAAATTATCGTGTGGTGACTGGACCGTTTTTCCCGTAAGAATCGGTACAAGAGATTCTCCATCTATTTTTTTCTGAGGTAAATTACTCCCCGTAAACTCCGCCAAAGTCGGTAGCCAATCAATGCCCATAGCAGGCGCATCAATACGGGTATTAGGTTGAATTGCTTTTCGGTAACGAACAATCCCTGGGACTCGATGTCCACCCTCCCAATTGGTTCCTTTCCCTTCTCTAAAGATTCCTGGTGAACCCGAATGCCCACCATACGAAAGCCAAGGGCCATTGTCTGAAGTAAAAATAACTATGGTAGTCTCCTCTAAACCTTCCTCCTTAAGAGTTTTAAGTATTTGTCCTACACTATCGTCAATTTCACTGATGACATCTCCATACAATCCTCTGGCTTGGGTATTCTGAAATGCCTCTGCAGCAAACAGAGGAACATGAGGCTGGGGATGTGGCAGGTAAACAAAAAATGGAGTTGCCTTATTCTTTTTGATAAAACCTATCGCTTTTTCAGTAAGCGCAGCAGTAAGAAAGGTTTGATCTTCCAAAACACGCAGAGGAGTTTCATTTTCATAAAGTAAAATGTCTGGAAAGTTAAATACAGTTCCTTGTTGTGGGTGTTTAGGCCACATATCATTAGAATAAAGAATACCGTAAAATTCATCAAAACCGTGTTTGCGAGGTAAAAACTTTGGGGCATCTCCCAAATGCCATTTACCAAAAATTCCAGTTGTATAACCTCGATCTTTGAGTAGTTCTGCCAGAGTTGTTTCCTCCGGGTTCAATCCCACTTTTGACCCTGGGCTGTAGGCATTGTGAATCCCGATACGATCCGGGTAGCAGCCTGTTAATATTGAAGCCCTGGAGGCAGAACAAACCGGTTGAGTGGCGTAGTAAGAAGTAAATAAGGCTCCTTCAGCAGCCATTTGGTCCAAATGGGGAGTGCGAATTCCCTCTGCTCCATAAACACCTAAATCTCCATAACCTTGATCATCGGTCAAAATAAAAATAATGTTGGGGGGTCGCTTTTCCTCCGTGGCTTTACACCCTATCAAGAATAGGGCTAGAAAGAATAGTAGATAATGTCTCATACTTCTAAGCTTACCGTTAAACCTTTCATTGTTTTACTTAACTTCTTTTAAAGCATTTTGAATCAGGGTTGTTAAATGTGTTTTGTGTGCTATAGAGCCAATATCTCCTTTTGGCTTTTTTGTCCATCCCTGAATTTCATTCAAATTATAAAGTGCCATAGATTGAGCCATGGTGTTGAATCTGGAAGCCTTCCTCCCAGATACCATTTCGATTAATCTTTTAACATAAGTCAGTTGTAAGTTTTGACGAAAGGAATTGATATTTCCTTTAATATCTACAGCAAAGAGAGTCTTGTTTAAATCAGTCATAAATTGATCTAGCTTATATT
>JAKMGK010000090.1 GCA_022424955.1 Flavobacteriaceae bacterium | reverse complement strand
TATGAGGTTGAGGTTACTTATACTAACACTGAAGATGGGGAACCAGAAGTTCCAATTCCCACAACACAGTTTAACTTGGCAGTTCCAGAAAATGCAGCAGAAGCGATTGAATTACAATCTTATCCTGCTCTTCCAACAGATGATACTGATGGAGATGGTGTAGCAGACGTATTAGACAACAGTCCAGTGAACTATAACCCAGATCAGACAGATACCGATGGAGACGGAATTGGTGATGCATCAGATGATGCCGATCATGACGGGGTGTGGGATCCATATGATACTTGTGATAATACACCACTAGGAGAGCGGGTGGACTTAAATGGATGTATTCAGTTCTACTTACCACCAACGAACTTTAGTATCTCCAAAACTGAGAAATGCCGAAATACTAATATAATTAGTATTGCTGCTGTAGCTCAACAGTACACCTATAACGTGGCAGTAAGCGGTGCAACCACCCTTAATGATTCTTTTGCAGGAACAACCGATTATACGATAGAGAACCTCTCAGGAGGAGTCTACACTATTTGCTTAACGGTAGATGGCTATGATGCTAGTGAGTATCAACGTTGTTTTGATGTACTTATTGAAGAGCCAGAACCATTAAGCGTTTATGCAAGTAAAGCTGTGAATAGTGAAATAGTAAACTTTAGTCTTAAAGGTGGACAGGTTTATAACATTACACATAACAGTAAAACTGTACAAACCGATCAAAGTAACTATACAGTCAAGCTAGATAAAGGAAATAATAGCTTTAAGATTACTACGGGGATTGAATGTCAGGGTGTTTTTGAACAGAATTTTTTCAACTCTGCTTCGATAGTACTTGCACCCAATCCAATTGAAGAACGTCTATTTGTCTATGTCGGAGGAGAGGATCGTCAGGTGAGTATTAAAGTTTATGCCAATGATGGAAAAGTAATTCAGTCTGGAGAATATACCCTTTCAGGTCAAAACAGAACCATAGAAATAGATGTAACTAATATTCGACAAGGAAGTTATGTTGTTAAGGCAACTGGTGAAACATTAAATACCTCAGAACTATTAATTAAGAAATAATGAAGTACTACCACTACATTCTTGGCTTACTTGTTTTATTGACTATATCTTGCTCTAAAGCAGATGATACTTCTGAACCCGAAGTACTTAATCCGACATCCCCATCCCTTGTTTATCCAGCAAATAATGAACCTTGTTTAGATGCTGTCTCTTTAAATGATACACAAAGCCAAATTGCTTTTCAGTGGAATGCAAGTGAGAATGTGAATAATTATACTTTGGTTATTACCAACCTCAATACAAATGAAACCCAAGAGCTTCCCGTTACTTCCTCGCCATATACTGCTACTTTAGCGAAAGCTGAACCCTTTTCTTGGAAGGTCGTGGCAAATGGGGCAGTAGGGTCAACACCTGCGGAAAGCGATCGCTGGAAGTTCTATCTTGCAGGTAATTCAGAAACTAATTATGCCCCCTTTCCAGCTGAGCTTATAAGTCCACAAGCTGCTTCAACTATTAGTGCTAACAATGATAGTGAAATTACCCTTATCTGGTTAGCTACAGATGTTGATAGTGATCTAGCTACATATACTTTATTTATGGATAGCACAGATGCTTCAACTGAAATAACTCAAATTGCCTATACAGATGGGAATATGGAATATAATGTTGAAGTTATTAGTGGTGAAACCTATTATTGGAGAGTAGTAAGTTTAGATCAAACAGGAAATACGAGTGACTCAGGAACCTATGGATTTAGAGTGAACTAATAAATTTTGACTAGAATATTTTTACATGAGCAAGGATGGTAGGTAACACCCCTCTATCCCCTTCATACCCCTAACAAAGCACCCCGTTTTACTCCATCGCCAATTGTACCTTAGACCAAGTATAGCATAGGATTACAGCTGTTTTGAATTGTGTCCTATCTTGCGAAAATATTTCTTAACAAAAGGGTGCAGATTTAGGTCTAATTATTTGCTTGTTGGCTATAAAAAACCCTCCGCGAGGGAGGGTTGTGTTTATCGCTTAATTTAATAAACGGTCATTGTAATACAGCGTTTCTAATACAATCATTCCTTCCTCGTTAAAGTCATGTTGTGAATGAAATTTGATTACAATATTCTTATTGGTTTTTTTACTTTTTAGAGTCATATTATACCAAGCCAAGACTACACCTCCATTACCTTCGTAGTCAATATAGTCTGGATATCCGACTTCATCGATTGACACAAACTCAAATTGGCTAAATACTTCCCCTACATATGCTTGATGTTCCTTAAGACTTTTAGCCTCTTGGTCGATTGAATTGGCGTCATTTATTCGTGCATTCGGTGTAAAATCTTTCCATACTTTATCAAGATTTCCTTGGGCTAGGTTGTACCAAATTTGACGTACTTTCCAAATATATGGGTGGTCTTTATAAATGGTTCCATTCTTAATGGTTTGTCTTGATAAGTTCCATTTCTGCCACGCTGCTTGATTATCTGACCACCAAAAGCGAACAATTTTTTCTCCTTTTTTGTCAAAAACAAAGGTTGCGTTAAATGGTGTTCTAATTTTAAAACCATTGTTTTTATCCCATGCAATAAATTCTTGAAAGGTTTGAACAAAAAGCCCTGATCGCATATATTCAATTGCATCAGGGTATGCTTGTCCTCTATCTTTTAATGAGATATTTACAAAATTATTACTCATCCACGAGGATTGCCCGAGTAAATTGTTAATATCACCCCCCTTATAGTTGGGGTTATTATTCATTGAGCTTCCCATCTTAAATCCCTCTCCGGTAAGGTTTTTAAGGGTTTCGGTATCTCCGCTTAACCAAGCAGCTGTAAATTGATCAACAATATCAATAGCAGGGTGTTTGTCAAATACTTTACCATTATTATTTTTTTGTCCCCAAAGGATCAAAGGCAGCATAAGAAGAGCCAGTAGTGATTTTTTCATTTTAATTGATTTATGGTTAATAATATCACTAAGATAGAGAGAAATGAGCTAAAAGAAAAACCCTCCAATTAGGAGGGCTTAAAACACTATCTGCTATACTTTCCTTCAATTTGAAGAGCTAGACCACTTACATCAAAATAATCAATAAATTGATGCACTTCACCATCTTCATTAAACCAAATGATTCCCATCCATTTATGAGAAATATTGGTGTTAGTACTTGTATGAACTGTATTCCAATCTCCAAATATCCTAACTGCGTTTGGAGAATTACTTGCTTCATTTTCTGAAGAATAATGACTTCCGCCAAAATAAACATCATTCAAAAAAGTTATATCGTCAAACTCTTCAAGATAGAAATCAATAGCTTCGGAAAGATCTTGCTTTGATTTATAAACTCCACTTACTGCTTCAGGATTATTCCATTTCAGAGAGTCTGCAAATAAGCTCATCATTAAACCTGGATCTTCGCTTTTAAATCCAGCGACAAACTTTTTTTTAAATGAGTCTACATTTTTATTGAATAACTCTTTTTGTTTTGATGTATCTAAACTTTCTGTTGGTTGATTGCATGAAAGGGCTAATACAGCAAGGACTAATAAAATTGACTTGTTCATTTTAATTGATTTATGGTTAATAATACTCCTAGGTTACATATAATGAATAACATATAAAATCTCTAACCTCTATCCCCCTCCACACCCCTAACAAAGCACCCCGTTTTACTCCATCGCCAATTGTATCTTAGACCAAGTATAGCATAGGTTTACGGCTGTTTTAAATTGTGTCCTATCTTGCGAAAATATCAGAAGTCAACAACGGTTGGTTTATATGCTATTCTACATCTCTAATTCCATACAAAAAGCTGTTCTTGAAAACCCACCCCTCACTATCACTGACTAAGCTGGACAAAACTTTTAGGATTGTACTTTTACTACTTCTATGTTCTATCCTCTTTGAATAACAAGTCATAGTCAACGTCATAAACTCCGAAGTACTTTGTCACATAGTTTGCTACTTCTTTAGGGTCTTTAATCAAATCGTAATCTCCAACAGCTACTCCTCCTAAACCACTTCTGAACTCTTCATAGCTTATATCTGTTGAGGAGTTGATAAGGGTATGAACATGTAAGCTCTTAGGATCTCCTTTGTCTTTTTCAACAGAATAAAAAACAGAAATAACTTTATCCGATGTCGTCATCAACTTCCTGAACCATCGTCGTGGTGTCATTGTGTTAATCCTGTAGGGAGACCGAATTGTAGCAAAGATGTTCCAGGGTAGTTGTCCAATAAAATCTCCGTATGCTTTGTTTACTTTCATTGCTCTAGTTTATGCCATAGACAGGGTTAAGGTAATCCACAAGAATTACCGTATTTTGTTAATAAGCAAAGGCGATGAAGCCCGATAAACATTGAGATACTAAGATACGAATAAAGAAAATATTATATCTTTAGAGAGTCTTTAAGAAGCAGTATATCGGCACTTTAGGCAACCACATGGGCAACCGGGAATAAAAAACCCGTAAACATTGAGCTTACGAGCTAGTATAGTGGAGTCGGAGGATCACAAAGGAAAAAAGGTATAAAAAAACAGTTAGCACAATAAATGTGTAACTGTTTGATTATAATGTGATCGCGATAGGATTCGAACCTATGACCGTCTGCTTAGAAGGCAGATGCTCTATCCAGCTGAGCTACGCGACCCTTTGTCGGGGTGGCAGGATTCGAACCTGCGACCTCCGCGTCCCAAACGCGGCGCGATAACCGGGCTACGCTACACCCCGTAGCGCGGAGAGACCGGGACTCGAACCCGGGCGACACTTGCGCGTCGACAG
>JAKMGK010000085.1 GCA_022424955.1 Flavobacteriaceae bacterium | reverse complement strand
GATCCTGTAGTATTAAATTGTAAAGGAGCAGGCCAGTCAAATCGTGCATAACCAGGGGCAGATATTACTGTTGTTCCAGAGGCAGAGTTAGATAAGGTAGAATCGTTGAAGTAAGCAACTGTTGTAGTACCTGAAGGGACAAAGGTATTAAGGGTTTGAATAGTTAATGTAGCGATAAGGCTATTCGACGTAAGATCTATATAGTTAGGGAATCCTGAAGATTCGTTGTGTACTTGAAATTGTAAGTTAGAACCAGTATCAGAACAGAACTGAGTATTACTCCCAGAAGCAGGGATAATGATCTGACTTCGATTGTTTAACCGAATGTCAGGATTTTGCCCCCACACTGTGGTAGAAGACAAAACAAAAAATGTCAGCACAGCTATGCGCCTAAAATATGATTTTAATACTTGATACAATCTACGCTACTTATCTTACTATTTAACGACTAAAATATATAAATATTGTGAATAAATATTGTGAATAAATATTTATTTATTTCTGACGTAATTAACAATGTTATTAAAAGAAATTCTGCTCCTTCATCCATTCATCATTATACATTTTACCTATGTATCTTGAGCCCGAATCATGGAGTAATACTACAACCACGTCATTTTCATTAAAATTATTTTTTAACTGCAACAAACCTTTGACTGCCGCACCGCAAGAATTACCGGCAAAAATTCCTTCTTCTTTTGCAAGGCGTCTTGTGTAGACTGCAGCATCCTTATCGGTTACTTTTTCAAAATGATCTATCAATGAAAAATCAACATTTTCTGGGAGAATATCTTCACCTATCCCCTCTGTGATGTAGGGATAAATCTCATTTTCATCAAATATACCAGTCTCATGGTATTTTTTAAATACCGACCCATAGGTGTCAATCCCCCAAATTTTAATGGCAGGATTTCTTTCTTTTAAATATTTTGCTACGCCAGAAATAGTTCCTCCAGTTCCAACCCCCACCACAAAGTGAGTGATCTTTCCTGCTGTTTGTTCCCAAATTTCTGGGCCTGTTTGTTCATAATGCGCTAGTGCATTTGAAGGATTGTCATATTGATTGACATACCAGGCATTTGGGGTTTCTTGACCAATTCTCTTCGAGGTAGAATAATAAGAACGCGGATCGTCTGGAGCAACATCGGTAGGGCAAACAATTACTTCTGCTCCTACAGCTCTTAAAACATCAAACTTTTCTTTAGATTGCTTATCGGTAGAAACACAAATAAGCTTGTATCCCTTGACTATTGCAGCAAGGGCTAAACCCATTCCAGTGTTGCCAGAGGTTCCTTCTACAATGGTTCCGCCAGGTTTTAATCTTCCATCGGCTTCTGCATCTTCAATCATCTTTAAGGCCATTCTGTCTTTTACAGAGTTTCCTGGATTAAAACTCTCTACCTTGGCTAAAACAACTGCCTTTACATCGGAAGTGATTTTGTTGAGTTTGACCAGAGGGGTATTCCCAATCGTCTCTAAAATATTGTTAGCGTATTGCATAAGTCAAATTCACACAAACTTACAATTTACAATTCACAAAATATACATTAAGTAGAAAGAAAACTAACGGAATCGTACTGCTTCTGTTGGATCAATTTTTCCGACGATTAATGAAGGTATCCATAACAACAAACTGCATACACTTAAAACCAATAGATTAAGTCCTATAAAGAGTGGCAGGGGTAAAGCTATAGGAACAGTAGACACAAAGTAAGTAGCAGGGTCTAATTGTATCCACCCAAAATAAGATTGCCCTATCAAGAAAGCTAATCCTAATGCATTCCCCCAGGCTAAACCTCTTAATATGATATAGACAGCATTCCACAAAAATACTTTTTGAATTTGCCTATTATTTGCGCCTAATGATTTTAAAACACCTACCATACGGGAACGTTCTAAAATTAAAACCAATAATGCGGTGGTCATATTCAAAGTTCCAACCAGTATCATGACAATTAAAATGATTAAAACATTAAAATCAAAAAGAGCAATCCAGTCGAAAATACCTTGGTACAATTGATCGACCCTTTGTACATCGATATGCGGAGGTAGTTCGGTATAAATTTTTTCAGCATAAGAGATCATTTCTGCTTGAGGGGTTAAAAAAATTTCTACTCCGCCAATTTGTTGATCTTTCCAGCCATTAATTTTTTGCAGTTGTCGCATATCAACAAACGTAAAGCTGTTGTCAAAATCTGGAAAATCCGTTTGATAAATGGCTACTAAATTAAAATAGCGAATTCGCGGAACACTTCCTGGGTCATCATTTTGAAAATAAGCAGTGAGACGATCCCCTAGATTGAGGTTTAGTTTTTGTACAAGGGTTTGTGATAAGACAATCTCTTTTGAAACAAGAGAATCAAAAACAGGGAATTTCCCTTCGATCAAATAGGGGGATAATTTGTGCCAGGGAAAAGCTTTATCTACCCCTTTCACTACTGCTCCTTCAAATTCGCTTTTTGTTTTTAACAAAACTCCTTTAGCCACATAAGGATATAAATGTTCTACTTGGTTTTTGTCCCACCAAAGTTCTTTTCGCAACTCAAGGGTATCAATGGGGGTGATAGAAATGTTTGAATTATTGTTTTCAAAAGGAGCGATGCGAATATCCCCGCTTAAGGCGATGGTTTTAGCCTTGATTTCTTTTTGTAATCCTAAACTTGTTCCCAGGGCAATTAACATCATTACCATCCCCAGGGCAATCGCAGTAATGGCTATTTTTATTATCCGCCCTGAAACCGTACTTTCGCTAGTAGAGGACGAGCGCATGCGCTGGGCAATAAAAAATTCAAAATTCAAGGGATGCTTTGTTTAAATTACTTCAAAAATACATTTTTATTCGCTTTTCTAAGCTTGCTTTTGGGCGGGATTCCCATTCAAGCGCAAATCCTTCCTGGAGCACAACAAACAGAACAATACCTCCCCTTACTTCAAAATAAAAAGGTAGGAGTAGTTGCGCATGCTGCCAGTGAAATTTATACGAATAACAGTGCCACTCATATAATTGACTCTCTTTTAGCTCATAGGATTGATATCAAGAAAATTTTTGCGCCAGAACACGGTTTTAGAAGTAGAGAAGACAATGGTGCAATTATCAAATACGAAATAGACGCTCGAACTCAATTACCGATTATTTCCTTACACGGAAAAAATAAAAAACCTCAACCAGAACAGTTAGCAAATCTGGATTTAATTCTTTTTGATTTGCAAGATGTAGGAGCACGTTTTTACACCTATCTATCTACCCTCCACCTAGTGATGGAAGCCTGCGCAGAAAACAACATTCCACTACTTATTCTAGACCGCCCCAATCCTAACGGGCACTATGTTGATGGCCCTGTAATGGAAGACGAATTCAAAAGCTATTTAGGCATGCATAATGTTCCCATTGTCCACGGTTTAACCCTGGGAGAATTTGCCCATATGATCAATGAAGAAGGTTGGTTAAATAACCACCTTAAATGCGATTTAAAGGTCGTAAAAATAAAAGGCTATACCCATCAAAGTGCTTATGATTTACCTGTTCGCCCCTCCCCTAATTTGCCCAATGCTAAAGCAATCAATCTATACCCTAGCCTATGTTTATTTGAGCGAACAGTTGTGAGTATAGGAAGAGGAACAGAACAGCAATTTCAAGTTTATGGCCACCCCTTATTTGAAGGAGATTTTAGCTTTATCCCTCGACCTAATTTTGGAGCAAAATACCCAAAATTGGAAGGAGAAAAATGTGTGGGAAAAAATCTACAAAACCACCCAAGACTCAATCGTTTTGAACTAAAATGGCTCTTGGAGGCTTATGCTCAATTCCCGCAAAAAGAGGACTTTTTTATAAGCCGATTTGCCTACTTGGCAGGCACAAAAACGCTAGAAGAGCAAATTAAAAAGGGCTGGTCTGAAAGGCAAATTCGCGACAGCTGGGAACCCCAACTTTCGCAGTTTAAAATACAGCGTAAAAAGCATTTACTATACCCTGATTAAGAAAGGCGCTCTTTCATTTTTTCAACGATAGAAAAAGCTGCCGGACAAATGGCTACATTCTTTTGAGTATGCTGTGCAATTTGATAAATTTTAGGGCGGTCAGTATGCGGAAATTCCCTACAGGCTTTTGGCCTAACATCATAAATGGAACAAGCATTATCTTCTCCCAAAAAGGCACAGGGAACTTGTTGTAAAACCCAATCATTCTCTTCGTCTATAAGCAGGTATTGAGCCTCAAATTGCGCAGGCTTTAGGCGCAAATATTTTGCAATTCTATCAATATCTTTTCTTACAAATAAAGGGCCGGTAGTTTTACAACAATTCGCACAGTCGAGACAGTTGGTTTGAGTAAAAACTTCTTCGTGAATGTTTTGGGTAATTTCATCCAATTTTTTAGGTGGACGTTTTTTTAATCTCTGAAAAAAACTTTTCGTTTCCCTTGCCGTATCTTTGGCTCGTTGTGGTAATTGTTCTAACTGCTCGCGCATGCAATTTAATTTTTAACAAAACTACTTTATTTTGAACGATCTCTTTGGAAAAGCCTTGCTAGATTATCATCAATACCCTGGGGAGCAACAACTCATTACTTGGACTTCTTTGACAGAAGAAGACCCTGTTCCCCTGGCCTATTTCTTTCGCAACTACAAAGAAATGCCAACAATCGAACAAAAAGCCTTAGCCCTTTCCCATGGAAAAGTGCTTGATATAGGTTGTGGTACAGGAAGTCATAGCCTGTATCTGCAAAACGAAAAAGGCTTAACTGTAAGCGCATTAGACAGCTCTTTTGGCGCAGCCAAAATCGCCAAAGAAAGAGGGGTAAATCAAGTCTTCCATCAATCTATCCTCGACTTTACAGAAGGAAGTTTTGATACGATTTTACTTATGATGAATGGTCTAGGGGTGGCCCAGAACCTCCAGGGTGTTCTGCCTTTACTAACCCATTTAAAAAGTTTGTTAGCACCTCAAGGTCAGATTCTATTGGATTCCTCTGATCTTATCTACCTTTTTGAGGAAGAAGAACAAGACGATTGGCGCAATGCAGAGATCTACTATGGGGAACTGGACTTTGGGATTGGCTATAAAGAAGAAACCGAAGAATTTCCATGGCTATATCTAGAATTTGAGCACTTATCTCAAGCCGCAGAACTAGCTGGTTTAAACTCTGAGAAACAATTGGATGGTCCCAATTATGATTACCTTGCTCGCCTTAGTTTAGCCTAAGGAATATTGAGGTATTTATGGGTTTGTAGCGAGACTTTCCACTGTGGATTAGCTAAGACGTAGTCTACCATTAAAGGCATCATCACATCGCGCTTACTCCACTCGGGTTGCAAATATAAAATACAATCTTTCCCTACTCTTTTCGCTTGTTCTTCCGCAAAGCGGAAATCACCTTTATTGTAGATAATCACCTTGAGTTCATCGGCACGAGCAGCCGCCTCCCTCGTAGGTAATTTATTTTTCTTTGGCGACAAGCAAAACCAGTCCCAATACCCTGTAATATCATAGGCTCCAGAGGTTTCAATATGGATATTTAATCCAGCTTCTTTTAAGGCCGTAGTTAAAGGCTCCATGTTCCACATTAAAGGCTCACCTCCGGTAATAACAATGGTGTCTGAATATTTTTTAGCTTCTGTCACAATGGTTTTGATATTAGTGGGTGGGTGCTTTTCTGCCTCCCAACTCTCTTTTACATCACACCAGTGACAGCCCACGTCACAGCCCCCAATACGGATAAAATAAGCGGCACTCCCTTTGTGATAGCCTTCCCCTTGAAGGGTGTAAAAGGCCTCCATTAACGGGAGCATTAAACCTGCGTCTACTTGTTTTTGTACTGTCTTATCCATTGAGCGCAAAGATACCACTTTCTTGTCGCCTTCTCCTAAAATTATGTACCTTTACATATGGCGTCATTATCACTTTTCCATTTAGCGATTCCTGTAAGCGATTTAGCCGCTGCTGTTTCATTTTATGAAGAAATTTTAGGTTGTACCCCAGGACGTTCTAGCGAACACTGGGCAGACTATTCATTCTTTGGACATCAACTTGTATTGCACGAAGACAAAAGCCACAAAGGCTATAAGCACTTTAATGAAGTAGATGGAAAAGCCGTGCCTGTGCCACACTTTGGCGTGGTTTTGGACTGGGAAGTATTCCAAAACTTTAGTCAACGCTTGATCGACCAAAACATTGAATTTCAAATCGCCCCCTACCTTCGTTTTGAAGGCCTTCCGGGAGAACAGCTAACGATGTTCTTTTATGACCCTTCCGGTAATGCGTTAGAATTCAAGAGTTTTAAACATATCGATCAATTGTTCGCCACTTAATGCATCCTATTCGTACTTTTTTCAGTGAGCTATATGCTGCTGTATTTGCTCCTTCTGTTCAAAAGAAGATAGAAAACACCATCTTGTTACTAGCAGGTATAGGTTTTATTATCCATCTTTCTTTAATTTTCTTAAAGGCACAAGGTGTCCTTTTAATTTCTTCGCAATATCCAGAGTTACTCAACGATCCTATCTCTGCCATATACACTCCTTTTTCCTTGATCCTGATCTATGAAATTTATTTATTGCTGTTCTATTTACCGCGCTCTTTTACTTCATGTGTTTCTAAACAATTTGAGATTATTTCGCTTATTGTGATTCGTAAAATCTTTAAGGATATTCCACAGATGAACTTGAGCGGAGCATGGTATTATGACGCACATAACATAGAGTTAGCAGTAGATTTACTGGGCTTTTTGATCTTATTCTTATTAATCTTTTTATTTAATATAAGCAAGCAACGCTTGCCAAATCGCCCTGTTGAGGACCCCAGCCTTTTACGTTTTATCTCTTCTAAAAAAGTAGTCAGTGTAACGCTTTTTGCAGTACTGAGTATTATGTCGATTTCCACTATTGGCCAGTGGGCTCTAGACGCGATTAACCAACAAAAAATCGCCCAGATTGACAGTCTGTTTTTCAATCAATTCTTTACACTGTTAATTTTAGCAGATGTGGTGATCTTGTTGATCTCTTTCCGTTATACAGAAGAATACAGTAAGCTTATTCGAAATACGGGCTTTATTATCGCTACCATCTTGATTCGCCTTTCGTTTTCAGCAGAGGGCTACTTGAGCATGGTTTTAATCTTAACAGGGGTGAGTTTTGCCTATCTCATCTTGCAGATTTACAATGCGATGGAACATCCTAAGCTTGATTCCACTGCCTAGCCAGCAGGGTATTCTTTAAGAGCATGGCAATGGTCATGGGCCCTACTCCTCCAGGAACGGGAGTGATAAAACTCGCCTTTTGAGCGACTTCGTCAAAAGCAACGTCCCCTTTAATAACATATCCTTTTGGGTGACTTTCGTCTGGTACACGGGTAATTCCCACGTCGATAACAACAGCGCCTTCTTTCACCATATCTGCGGTGAGGTATTCTGGAATCCCCAGGGCCATCACAACAATATCTGCTTGACGGGTGAGTTCTGCTAAGTTTTCTGTGCGACTATGAGCAACGGTTACTGTTGCATTACCAGCAGGCCCTTTTTGACTCATTAAAATACTTATAGGACGTCCTACAATATGACTACGACCCACTACCACACAGTGCTTTCCATTGGTGGGAACTTCATATCGTTCTAAGAGTTGCATAATCCCAAAGGGGGTTGCTGGGATAAAAGCATTTAATTCTAAAGCCATACGGCCAAAGTTAGCTGGATGAAAACCGTCAACATCCTTTTTGGGGTCAATCGACAGAAGGATATTTTCTTCATTAATGTGTTTTGGTAATGGTAGTTGAACGATATATCCGTCTAAGCTTTCGTCTTTATTTAAGGAATCTATTTGCGCTAATAGGGCCTCTTCAGCAATATCTTCTTCTAAACGAATCAAGGTAGAATCAAAACCAACGTATTCACAAGACCGAACCTTACTTCCAACATAGGTTAAGCTTGCACCATCATCCCCTACTAGTACTGCAGCTAAGTGGGGTACACGTTCTCCACCTGCTTTCATTTCACTTACCGTGTCTTTTATTTCTTCCTTAATTTCGTTTGAGGTTTGCTTTCCGTCTAGGCGTATCATATCGTTTGTATTTTAGCGCATATTTTGCATAATCTGCATCATTTGCCGGCCTTTCCCGCCCTGCATCATTTTCATCATTTTACTCATTTGATGAAACTGCTTGATCATTTGATTGACTTCATAAATATCACGACCTGCACCGCGTGCAATTCGTTTTTTACGACTCATATTAAGCAAGTCGGGTTGAGCACGTTCTTTAGGAGTCATAGAGCCAATAATGGCCTCAATATGCTTAAAAGCATCATCGTCTATATCTACTCCTTTTAGGGCTTTTCCCATGCCAGGGATCATCCCCATCAAGTCTTTCATATTCCCCATCTTTTTTACCTGCTGTATTTGCGAAAGGAAATCGTCGAAGCCAAACTGATTTTTGGCGATTTTTTTATTTATTTTACGGGCTTCTTCTTCGTCAAACTGCTCCTGTGCCCGTTCAACTAAAGAAACGACATCTCCCATCCCTAGAATACGATCGGCCATACGTTCTGGATAGAAAACGTCTAAGGCTTCCATCTTTTCGCCAGTTCCAATAAACTTAATGGGTTTATTGACTACCGTTTTAATGGATAAAGCAGCTCCCCCACGGGTATCACCGTCTAGTTTAGTTAATACTACCCCATCAAAATTTAAAACATCGTGAAAAGCTTTGGCGGTATTTACTGCATCTTGCCCTGTCATGGCATCGACGACAAAAAGGGTTTCATCTGGGGTAATGGCTTTATGGATGTCAGAAATCTCGTTCATCAATACCTCATCTACAGCTAAACGACCAGCGGTATCGACAATAACTAGATCACAGTTTTGCTTTTTAGCTTCAGCGATTCCTGCAAGGGCAATTTTTACTGGATTTTTTTCTTCGCGATCCTCATAGATAGGGACTCCCACTTGTTCTGCCACTATACCTAACTGATCAATTGCAGCAGGTCGATACACATCACAGGCGACCAATAAGGGTTTTCTACTTTTCTTGGACTTTAAATGTAAGGCCAATTTCCCTGTCAAGGTTGTTTTACCAGACCCTTGTAAACCAGACATTAAAATAACCGAAGGCTTTGAAGCAAGGTTCACGCCTACTGCTTCACTTCCCATTAATTGAGTCAACTCGTCTTTAACGATTTTGACCATTAATTGTCCGGGGTTTAAAGAAGTTAATACATCTTGACCTAAGGCTTTTTCTTTGACCTTAGTGGTAAACTCTTTGGCGATTTTAAAGTTAACATCGGCGTCAAGTAACGCACGGCGAACTTCTTTTAAGGTCTCGGCCACGTTGATTTCTGTAATTTTACCGTGCCCTTTTAAAACTTGAAAGGCTTTATCTAATTTGGAACTTAAACTATCAAACATAGGATTGCATTAAACCACAAAGGTACTTTATTTTGAGGGAATATTAGAAGCGTTTGACGAAGAGGGCGAGGGTTTTTCTTCACTTAATTTCAACCATCCCATCACCACAGTATGTGGAAAGGTAATGGCCGCTAAAAAAGAAAAGAACAAGGGTAAAAATGCTACAGACCGTAAATCGAAAAAGAAATACACTCCCGCAAGCCCCACTAATGAAAGTATCCAGTAAGGGACAGAGGATTTGAGGTATTTCCATTCTCGCTTCCTCCCGTTTGGATAAAGAAAAGCTAATTGGTCTTGCATAGAGGGGATACTATGCCACACTACAAAGTACATACCAAAGCCTAATATCAAAGATGCCTTCGAAAATAGAAACCCTAAAAAGGCCAAAAGAACTATTTCAAAAAACAACCAACCCCTTAGATTAGGAGAAAACAAACCGCTTATTACAAAAATTCCAAGACCAATAAAGAAAAAAGCCTCTGTAGATTGTTTTGATATAAACTGACCACTAATTAAATAAATGACCTGATGTACCTCCCCCCATTGCAAGGTAAAAAGTAAGCCAAAGATTGCAGCGCCATAGCCTATATAAATAAATGCCTTTAGAAAAGAAGACAAATCAATCTCCAATTTACTTTCTAGATGCTGTTCTCCAAAATGAAAGGCACTAAAGCCCACAAAAAAAAGTAAACCAAAACCAGGTAGTAAATAAAAAAGGGCTATTCCCACTAAAACTGTTCCTATGTACATAAGGAGTGTAGTAAAAAAAAACAGTTGTGAGTGTTTTTGTGTTTTTTTCTGAATGAGTTGTAGGTCATTTGCACCGTGAATAATCCCCACGCTAAAGATCATTAAAAACGCTATAATCGTCTGATGCCAAACGTTTAACCAATCACATAAAAGCGTAAACACAAGAGTGAAAATAATATGAAATTGATATTTTTTTAGACCTGAAATCACGAATTATAAAGATTAAATGAGAAAAATTTGTTGATATATATAGTAAGTAAGTTTAATTTTTTTTAAATTTACCTAAACAAAAACAAATAATTAATTCTATTATGGAAAAATTTCTAAGTTTATTCGCTGCGGTACCAGCTATGGCCACAGACGATTATGTAGGTTTCACCTTTTTTGTAGGTTGTATGGCGATGATGGCAGCATCTGCGTTTTTCTTCCTATCTATGAGTTCATTTGACAACAAATGGAAAACATCAATCCTTGTATCAGGTTTGATTACTTTCATCGCTGCTGTACACTACTGGTACATGCGTGATTATTGGGCGTCAAATGCGACTTCTCCGACTTTCTTCCGCTATGTGGACTGGATATTAACAGTACCATTAATGTGTGTTGAATTTTATTTAATTCTTAAAGCTGCCGGTGCAACAAAAAAATTGATGTGGCGTATGATTGGCCTTTCAGTTATTATGTTGGTTACTGGTTATTTAGGAGAAGCTGTATACACTTCGGGCGCTTACCCAGCGCTTTGGGGATTAGCATCTGGTCTTGCTTATTTTGCTATCGTATATGATATTTACATCGGTGAAGCTAAAAAATTAGCTGTTGCTGCTGGAGGTGCCGTAGAACAAGCACACAACACACTTGTAAAGTTTGTTGTTATTGGATGGGCAATTTATCCTATAGGTTATATGGCAGGTACTGCTGGATGGTATGGTGACGCCGGACAAATTTTCGGTATGAACTTAAGCCTTGATGTTATTTATAACATTGGTGATGCTATCAATAAAATTGGGTTTGGTTTAGTAGTATACAACTTAGCTGTTCAGTCTAAGTAAACCAATCCCTCAAGTATGGGAAAAAATACTCATGAAAAAGAAAAAAAAACCGCTCAATGAGCGGTTTTTTTTGTTTACATTCTACTGGGAAGCTCGATGCCTAACAGGGACATACTTTGCTGTAGAATTTGAGATACTTCATTTGCAAGGTCAATTCTAAAGTCACGTTGTGCCTTATTTTCTTCTCCTAGAATACTAATATTTTGATAAAAAGAATTAAAAAGCTTGACTAAGTCATAGCTATAATTAGCAATTAAAGCTGGACTGTACTGGCCTGCTGCTTGTTGCACAACTGCTGGATAATCTAGTAAGTGCTTGATAATGTCCTTTTCACGTTTATCAATTGAGGTAATAAGATCAATGCTTTCTTTTACGGGTGCTTTTCGCAAGATCGATTGAATTCGCGCGTAAGTATATTGTATAAAAGGACCGGTGTTACCCGCAAAGTCCACAGAGCTCTCGGGATCAAATAAAATACGCTTCTTTGGGTCCACTTTCAAGATAAAATATTTTAGTGCTCCTAATCCAATGGTGTGATACAAAGTCGATTTATCCCCTGGGGACATTCCTTCTAATTTTCCTAATTCTTCGGAAATTTTAGCAGCAGTAGCACTCATTTCACGCATTAGATCATCTGCATCAACAACCGTCCCTTCTCGGCTTTTCATTTTTCCGTGAGGTAGATCTACCATTCCATAACTCAAGTGATAAAGGGAATCTGCCCAACTAAAGCCTAGTTTTTTAAGAATCAAAAACAACACTTTAAAGTGATAGTCTTGTTCGTTCCCCACAGTATAAACCATTCCACTCATGGTAGGATTATCTTTAAAACGTTGTAAAGCAGTTCCCAAATCCTGGGTCATATAAACTGCTGTCCCATCTGAACGCAGTAAAAGTTTCTCGTCTAGACCGTCTTCTGTGAGGTCAATCCAAACAGAACCATCTTCCTTTTTATATAAAATATTTTTTGCTAAACCTTCTTCAATCAAAGTTTTCCCTAGCAAGTAAGTATCGCTTTCATAGTAGAGTGAATCAAAAGAAACCCCTAAGTTTTTATAGGTAACGTCAAAGCCACTGTACACCCAGCCATTCATAGTTTTCCACAAATCAACTACTTCAGACTCGCCTGCTTCCCAGTCGCGTAACATCTTTTGCGCAGCGATAAAAAGAGGGGCTTCTGCTTTAGCCTCCTCTTCGGTTTTACCACTTTCAATTAAAGTGGCTATTTCTTTTTTGTATTCTTGATCAAAGCGCACATAATAATTTCCTACCAGCTTATCGCCCTTTAATCCAGTACTTTCTGGGGTAGCACCTTCTCCATATTTTTGCCAAGCAACCATGGATTTACAAATATGAATTCCACGGTCGTTAATGATTTGCGTTTTTACCACCTGCTGCCCACTGGCTTCAAGAATTTTTGCGACAGAATAGCCCAATAAATTATTCCTAATATGCCCTAAATGCAGTGGTTTATTTGTGTTAGGAGAAGAATACTCTACTAGCGCAACCCCTTTTTCTTGTGCAATAGGTACATGGCCAAAGTTTGAGGTTGCTTGAATTTCTTTTAATTGTTGTGCATAAAAGCGATCTTCAATCGAAAGGTTTAAAAAACCTTTCACCACATTAAATGCTGTTACATGCTCAGTCGTCTTGACTAAATATTCTCCTATCGCTTCCCCTAAAGCAGCTGGATTCGCTTTAATATGACGCAATAAAGAAAAAACTACTAAAGTAATGTCGCCGTCAAATTCTTTACGGGTATGCTGAAATTCAAATAGCTCAAAATCGACTTGATGATTAGTCGCCAAATAATTCGCTATTAAGGGGGATAGATGGTCTGATAATGCTTTCATGCGAGAATTTGGGCAAAGATACTTATTATAGAGAAAAAATCTTCTTTTGGGTATATATACATTATCTTTAAAACAAAAATGCTGGTCAATATTTCTTATAATGAACCAAAGATCAAGCGTGCCATTGAAGAAGAAGTAGGAAAACCCTTTGGTTTAAAAGATCGATGGGCTATGGGTGGAATTGGTTCTGGAAAGCTTTTCATCACAGAAACTTCTATCGATATTTACAATTTATTGGTCCTTGATCAAAACATCAATCAATGTAATATTGAATTACGCCCTAAAGGGATTATTGTTCATTTTAGAAGCCTATTAGAAACCTATGGTTTAGTCATTCCCTATTACAAGCTTAAAATCTATAAAGGCAAAGCAGAAGAGTATTCTATTTACAAAGATCATTCTACCATTAAAGTGGCCGCAAAGAACAAAAGTGTACATGCTTTTTTTAGAAAAATAAGTGATCAAAAAATTAAAAATACGCCCCCTACCATAGACGACCTGTAAAACAAGAGACGCTATGAAAATATTGGTTACTGGAGCAAATGGTTACATTGGTATGCGACTGCTCCCCTATTTAATTAGTGCCGGGCACGAGGTATATTGCACGGTGCGGGACCCAGAACGCCTTTCTGTAACACCCCAATTAAAGGAAAAACTCCATTTGATTACACTTGATTTTTTGGCTTCGCCAAAAGAAAATCCGGTACCAAAAGATATTGATGTTGCCTACTATTTGATCCATTCAATGTCATCAGACATTGGAGATTTCTCTCAAATGGAAGCAGAATGTGCCACCAACTTTTGTCAACTTATTGAAGAAACTAATGCGCAACAAATCATTTATTTAAGTGGTATTGTGAATGATAATCAACTATCAAAACACTTGGCCTCGCGCAAGAATGTCGAAGACATTTTAAAAAAATCAACTGTTCCAGCAACCGTATTAAGAGCTGGGATTATAGTAGGGTCTGGGAGTGCTTCCTTTGAAATTATTCGCGATTTATGCGAAAAACTTCCCGTTATGATCACACCAAGATGGGTAAAGACAAAATCACAACCCATTGCAATTAGAAATGTAATGGAATACCTTAATGGAGTCCTCTTGCATCCCGCTTGTCTAAATCAAAGTTTTGATATCGGTGGCCCAGACGTGATTACCTATAAAGAAATGCTTCATCGTTATGCTAAAAATAGGGGCTTTCGCAATTGGATTTTAAGTGTGCCGGTAATGACCCCAAGGCTTTCTTCTTACTGGCTTCATTTTGTCACTTCTACCTCTTATCCACTTGCAGTGAATCTGGTTGACAGCATGAAAATGGAAGTCATTGCAAAAGATAGCAGATTACAAGAAATACTTCAGATTGAACCCTACACCTATGATCAAGCCATACAAATGGCATTTAAACGCATCGAGCAAAACTCTGTTATTAGTAGCTGGAAAGACTCTATGGTAAGTGGTCGACTCAATAAAGCCTTAAAAGGCTATATTCAAGTCCCCCAGTATGGAATTCTTAAAGATGCCCAACGGTTAGACAATATTGATGCAGATAAAACCTTTAAAGCCTTGTGGAAAATAGGGGGGAAACAAGGTTGGTATTACGCTAATATTCTATGGAAAATAAGAGGATATCTCGATCAACTCTCTGGTGGTGTTGGTTTGCGCAGGGGAAGAACCCATCCCGATAAGATTTATGCAGGAGATGCCTTAGATTTTTGGCGTGTTTTACTGGCAGACAAAAAGGGGAAACGCTTACTACTATTTGCAGAGATGAAACTCCCCGGAGAAGCCTGGCTTGAATTTAAAATAGAAGGAAATACAATCTATCAAACAGCCACATTTAGACCCAGGGGTTTGTGGGGGAGACTCTACTGGTACAGTTTAGTCCCCTTCCACTATTTTATCTTTAAAGGAATGATTCGCAATCTAGCGAAAGGATAAGTACTTACCGCTTTGAGATGTCTGTAAAGACTTTGTCTACTTGACCGGTATAAATCTGTCTAGGACGACCAATGGGCTCGTTATTCTTGCGCATTTCTCTCCACTGTGCAATCCAGCCTGGTAAACGACCTAAGGCAAACATTACCGTAAACATCTCAGTTGGTATCCCTAAAGCACGGTAAATGATCCCAGAATAGAAATCTACGTTTGGATATAATTTACGGTCTACAAAATAAGGATCGTTTAGTGCTTCTTGTTCTAGCCCTTTAGCGATGTCTAGAATTGGATCATTGATCCCTAATTCATTTAATACTTCGTCTGCAGATTTTTTAATGATACGTGCACGAGGATCAAAGTTCTTATAAACGCGGTGACCAAAGCCCATGAGACGGAAAGGATCGTTTTTATCTTTGGCTTTTGCCATAAACTTCTTAGTATCACCACCATCTTTATTAATGGCTTCTAACATTTCTAATACCGCCTGGTTAGCTCCACCGTGCAATGGTCCCCATAGCGCAGAAATCCCTGCCGAAATAGAGGCGAATAAACCTGCATGAGATGATCCTACAATACGTACCGTAGAAGTAGAACAATTTTGTTCGTGATCTGCGTGTAGGATTAATAATTTATTTAAAGCGCGATTAACAATGTCGTTAGAGACATAATTCTCTGTTGGACGACGAAACATCATTTGAGCGATATTATCGACATATCCTAAACTACTGTTACTGTAGTTTAGGGGTAATCCTTTTACCTTTCTATGTGTCCAAGCACATAAAACTGGGAACTTTGCCATAATGGTCACAATTGCCTCATACATATCTTGATCAGAGTCGATATCCACAGATTCTGGATTAAAGGCTGTTAATGCTGATGTTAAAGAAGCTAGTGCTCCCATGGGGTGAGCGCTGCGCGGAAAGCTTTTTAAGATAAGTTTTAAGTCTTCATCTACTAAAGATTCTTTGTGTATATCGCTCTGGAATTTTTCTAATTGAGCTTGGGTAGGTAATTCTCCAAAGATCAATAAATAAGCGACTTCTAAGAAATCTGCTCCATCGGCGAGGTCTTCAATCGAATAGCCACGGTATTTTAATTCTCCTTTTTCTCCATTTAAAAAGGTTACTTCACTCTGGCAAGAACCAGAATTTTTAAAGCCAGGATCTAAAGTAACTAAGCCAGTTTGAGCACGTAGGGTTTTGATATCAATCCCTGTTTCCTTTTCTGTTCCCTCGACTAAAGGAAATTCATAGGTGTTGTTGTCGTATATAAGCTGTACTTTTTTATCCATAGCGTTTAATTCTTTAGTTGTGCAAAAGTACTGAAAAATGAGCAATTTATAAAATGATAAAAGGGGGAAAACTCCCCCTTTAACAATTCAATACCGTCTTGTGGTATTAGATTTTGAAAGCGTTACGTTGAGGAAAATAGGCTGTTTCAGCTAATTCTTCTTCGATACGTAACAATTGATTGTATTTTGCCATACGATCACTACGTGAAGCAGAACCTGTCTTAATTTGGCCTGTGTTTAAGGCCACAGCAAGGTCTGCAATTGTATTATCTTCTGTTTCTCCAGAACGGTGAGACATTACAGCTGTATAACCAGCATTGTGTGCCATATTGACCGCAGCAATGGTTTCGGTTAAACTACCAATCTGATTTACTTTGATCAAAATAGAGTTAGCAATCGACTCGTTAATTCCACGAGACAGACGCTCTACATTAGTTACGAATAAGTCATCTCCAACGAGTTGTACTTTATCTCCCACTTTATCGGTTAAAGATTTCCAACCGTCCCAGTCATTTTCATCCATTCCATCTTCAATAGAAATGATAGGGTATTTTGCAGAAAGATCTGCCAAATATTGCGCTTGCTCTTCAGAAGAACGCTTTACGCCAGATTCACCTTCGAATAGAGTGTAATCATATATCCCGTCTTTATAAAATTCTGCGGCAGCACAATCTAAGGCAATCATTACTTCTTCTCCTGCTTTATAGCTTGCATTACCAATCGCTTTAATAATGGTATCTAAAGCATCTTCCGTTCCGTCTAAGGTTGGCGCAAAACCACCTTCGTCTCCCACGGCAGTACTCAAATTACGGTCGTGTAAAACTTTTTTGAGGTGGTGGAAAATCTCTGTCCCCATTTGCATGGCTTTAGAGAAAGTCTGTGCTGCAACGGGCATGACCATAAATTCTTGGAATGCGATGGGTGCATCAGAGTGTGAGCCTCCATTAATGATATTCATCATAGGAACAGGAAGTGTATTTGCACTTACTCCACCTACATAACGATATAAAGGCATATTTAATTCGTTTGCCGCTGCTTTCGCTACGGCTAAAGAAACACCTAGAATAGCATTCGCTCCTAGTTTAGATTTATTAGGTGTCCCATCAAGATCAATCATCATTTGATCGATGGTGTTTTGTTCAAAGACAGAGACACCTACAATGTGTTGTGCAATGGTGTCATTAACATTACTCACGGCTGTTAACACCCCTTTTCCCATGAAACCGCTTCCTCCGTCGCGCAATTCTACTGCCTCGTGTTCTCCTGTTGAAGCTCCAGAAGGAACAGCTGCTCTTCCTAACACGCCATTTTCTGTAATTACATCAACTTCTACGGTGGGATTACCTCGAGAATCTAAAATTTGTCTTGCATGTATGTTTAAAATAATGCTCATTTGGTTTTGTTTAATTATGGTTTCTATTGTTGAATTAATTCTTTAAACTGCGCAAAAAGATATTTTGCGTCATTAGGTCCTGGGGCGGCTTCTGGGTGGTATTGCACTGAAAAGCATTTTTTAGACTTCATTTTAAGTCCTGCTACTGTATTGTCGTTCAGATGCGTATGCGAAATTTCAAGGTCGGTATGTGCCTCTGCTTCTTCTCGATTAACGGCAAAACCGTGGTTTTGAGAAGTGATTTCGCCTTTCCCAGTACTGTGGTTCAAAACAGGGTGGTTAATCCCTCTGTGTCCATTGAACATCTTAAAGGTGGATACTCCATTTGCTAAAGCAATCACTTGATGCCCAAGACAAATACCAAAAAGGGGGAGATCTTTATCAATGATTTCTTTTGCGACAGCTTGTGCACTATGTAATGGTTCTGGATCACCTGGACCATTTGATAAGAAATAGCCGTCTGGATTCCAGGCTGCTAAGGTGGCAAAGTCGGTATCATAAGGAAAAACCTTAAGATAGACTCCTTGATTAGCAATGTTTTGAAGAATACTTTTTTTAATCCCTAAATCTAGCGCAGCAACTTTGAGAGGAGCAGTTTCTTCGCCGAAATAGTAAGGCTCTTTTGTAGAAACCACAGAGGCTAGTTCTCTTCCTTCCATAGAAGGATAAGCTTTTAATTCTTCATTGAGTTCTTCTAAACGATCTACTTCTGTAGTTAACACAGCATTTTGCGCACCGTGCTCTCTAATATACTTGACTAATGCACGGGTATCCACATCTGAAATGGCTACTTTATTTTGATCGGCAAAAAAGTCGAACAAGTTTTTTGTTCCGCTAGGTCTTGTGTGTTCATAGCTAAAATTTTTACAAATAAGACCGGCTATTTTAATGGAATCAGACTGGTTTTCTTCTTCAACAGTACCATAGTTTCCTATGTGAGCATTAGTGGTCACCATGATCTGACCAAAATAAGAGGGATCTGTAAAAATCTCTTGGTAGCCCGTCATTCCGGTATTGAAACAAATTTCGCCAAAAGCGCTTCCTTTAATCCCTATGGATTTCCCGTAAAAAACTGTCCCATCGGCTAAAAGGACCAATGCTTCTTCTCGCTTTTTATACTTCATATTCTTGCTGAAAATTTTTACAAAGAAACATAAAAAAAAGGATAAACTCTAAAAGCTTATCCTTTCTGATATGTTATAATTATTAACATCTATTCTTGAGCAGTATCTTCTGTTTCGGCTGCTGGGGTGTCAGTAGCCTCTGTTGTTTCTTCTGCTACTTCAGCGACAGGGGCAGCATCTGCTGTCTTCTTCGCTTTACCTCTACGGGTAGTTTTCTTCTTCGCTTCTTCTTTGTTTGTATAAACATCGTTGAAGTCAACTAGTTCGATCATGGCCATATCGGCATTATCTCCTAAACGATTTCCTAATTTGATGATACGCGTATATCCACCAGGGCGATCGCCTACTTTAACAGCAATGTCTCTAAATAGATCTGCAACAGCTTCTTTTGATCTTAGGTAACGAAATGCAGTTCTACGGTTGTGGGTAGTATCGTCTTTCGCTTTAGTGATAATTGGCTCCACAAACTGTTTTAAAGCCTTCGCTTTAGTCACTGTGGTATTGATTCTTTTATGTTCGATTAATGAACAGGCCATGTTAGCAAGCATCGATTTGCGATGTGCTGTCTTACGACCTAGGTGCATTACTTTTTTTCCGTGTCTCATTTTCTAGTGTATAAAAATGTCAGGTTAGTCTTTATCTAATTTGTATTTGGAAAGGTTCATACCAAAAGAAAGGCCTTTTAGTACTACTAATTCTTCTAACTCTGTCAATGATTTCTTTCCAAAGTTTCTAAACTTCATCAAGTCGTTCTTGTTGTAAGAAACTAAGTCGCCTAATGTTTCAACTTCTGCCGCTTTTAAACAGTTTAAAGCACGAACAGAAAGATCCATATCGATTAATTTCGTCTTGAGCAATTGACGCATATGCAGTGACTCTTCGTCATAAGTCTCTGTTTGTGCGATTTCGTCTGCTTCAAGGGTGATGCGCTCGTCAGAGAACAACAAGAAATGGTGAATTAGAGTTTTGGCTGCTTCGGTTAAAGCATCTTTGGGATGAATAGACCCGTCTGTAATGATTTCGAAAACAAGCTTTTCGTAATCTGTTTTTTGCTCAACACGATAGTTTTCAATGCTAAACTTAACGTTTTTTACAGGAGTGTAAATAGAGTCAATTGCAATTGTCCCTAGTTCAACATCCATCTTTTTATTTTCTTCCGCAGGAACATATCCACGACCTTTTTCAATGGTCAGTTCCATGTTCAATTGTACACTTTTTTCAAGGTTACAAATCACTAAGTCGTGATTTAAAACTTGAAAGCCAGATATAAATTTCTGGAAGTCAGAAGCTTTTAATTGCTCTTGCCCTCCAATAGTAATGCTCACTTTCTCTGTTTCGAGGTCTTCAATTTGACGCTTAAAACGTAATTGCTTAAGATTAAGGATGATCTCTGTGACATCTTCTACAATTCCAGGAATAGTAGAAAATTCGTGATCAATGTTTTCGATTTTCACTGAAGTGATTGCAAATCCTTCTAAAGAGGATAGCAATACTCTTCTCAATGCGTTACCAACAGTAAGACCATAACCTGGTTCTAAAGGACGGAATTCGAATTTTCCTTCGAATTCTGAAGAATCGATCATGATTACTTTATCGGGTTTTTGAAAATTTAATATAGCCATAGGATAAACTTCAGTTATTATTTAGAATATAATTCTACGATTAGTTGCTCTTTGATATTCTCAGGAATTTGTAAACGCTGAGGGGTAGAGACAAAAGTACCTTCAAGGGTAGCTCCATTCCAAGTCATCCACTCATATACAGCAGAGTTACGTTCTAAAGAATGGGTAATGGCAGTTAATGATTTAGATTTCTCACGAACTCCTATAACATCTCCTGGCTTGATGTGACAAGAAGGAATGTTTAAGATTTCACCGTTCACGGTAATATGGCGGTGAGACACTAGTTGACGTGCTGCAGATCGTGTAGGAGCAATCCCTAAACGATATACTACGTTGTCTAAGCGAGACTCACATAGTTGAAGTAATACTTCCCCTGTAACGCCTTTTGCTCTAGATGCACGATCAAAGATAATTCTAAATTGTTTTTCTAAGATTCCATACGTAAACTTAGCTTTTTGCTTCTCCATTAATTGGATAGCATATTCGGACTTTTTCCCACGTCTTCTGTTGTTTCCGTGTTGTCCTGGAGGATAATTTCTTTTCTCGAAAGATTTATCAGCACCAAAGATGGGTTCTCCAAATTTGCGTGCAATTTTAGTTTTTGGACCGGTATATCTTGCCATTGTGTTTTGGTTGGTGTAAAAGGAGTTATGAATTAAGGTCGATTCCTTCGATAACTATAGATCCTTCTACTGATTAAAATTAATTATACTCTACGTCTTTTAGGAGGACGACATCCATTGTGCGGAAGTGGTGTTACGTCGATAATCTCTGTAACTTCAATTCCATTATTATGTAAGGTTCTAATCGCAGACTCACGTCCATTACCAGGTCCTTTAACATAAACTTTTACTTGACGCAAACCAGCTTCCTGTGCAACCTTAGCACAATCTTCTGCTGCAGTTTGAGCAGCATAAGGAGTGTTTTTCTTAGATCCTCTAAAGCCCATTTTACCGGCAGATGACCAAGAGATTACTTCTCCTTTTAAGTTGGTAAGCGAGATAATGATGTTGTTGAAAGAAGCATTGATATGTGCCTCACCAGTGGATTCAACAATAACCTTTCTTTTTTTGCTTGCTGTTTTAGCCATAGTCTAAAATTATTTAGTTGCTTTTTTCTTGTTAGCAACTGTTTTACGTTTCCCTTTACGAGTACGCGAGTTATTCTTAGTACGCTGTCCTCTTAAAGGCAAACCTACTCTGTGACGAATTCCTCTGTAACAACCGATATCCATTAATCGCTTGATGTTCAATTGAACTTCAGATCTTAATTCACCTTCGATCTTGAAAGTAGAGACTACCTCACGAATGGCAGCAATTTCACTGTCTGTCCAGTCAGATACTTTTTTATTTTCGTCAACTTTAGCTTCTGCTAAAATATTTTGAGCACGACTACGACCAATACCAAAGATATAAGTCAATGCGATTACTCCGCGTTTTTGTTTTGGAATGTCTACTCCTGATATTCTTGCCATAATTATCCTTGTCTTTGTTTAAATCTAGGATTCTTTTTGTTAATAACATAAAGGCGACCCTTTCTGCGAACAATCTTGCAGTCGGCGCTTCTTTTCTTTAATGATGCTCTTACTTTCATCTTTTCGTTTTTAAAATCTATAAGTGATCCTTGCTTTTGTTAAATCGTAAGGACTCATTTCTAATTTAACTTTATCTCCAGGTAATAATTTGATATAGTGCAATCGCATTTTCCCAGAAATATGTGCGGTAACTACGTGACCGTTTTCTAACTCTACTCTAAACATTGCGTTAGACAATGCTTCGATGATGGTTCCTTCTTGCTCTATTGCTGCTTGTTTTGCCATCTTAGATAGTGTTTGCTTTTCGATTAGTACCTGTTTTCATTAAACCGTCATAGTGGCGGTTTAATAAGTAAGAATTTACTTGCTGGATGGTGTCTATTGCTACCCCTACCATAATCAAAAGAGAGGTTCCTCCATAAAATAATGCCCAGCCTTGTTGCATTCCTATTAACTTAACAACAATCGCTGGAAAAACTGCGAGTGCGGCCAAGAAAAGTGATCCAGGAAAAGTGATGTGTGACATTACTGTATCTAAGAAATCACTGGTTTCATTTCCAGGTCTCACACCAGGAACAAAACCACCGCTGCGCTTTAAATCATCTGACATTTTGTTTGTGGGAACTGTAATGGCAGTATAGAAATAGGTAAAGATAATAATTAGCAAACCAAAAACAATATTGTACCAAAGGCCAAAAATGTCTGAAAAGTTAACTTGTAACCACTGTCCTACTTCACTGTCTCCCATTAGACCACCTACATAAGCAGGGGCAAACATAATGGCTTGAGCAAAGATGATAGGCATCACTCCAGAAGCGTTTAATTTTAATGGAATGTACTGGCGTGAACCAAATACATTTTTCTCGTTTGCACCAGATTGAGTTCTTCGAGCATATTGTACTGGGATCTGGCGAACCGCCATTACCAATAGAATGGAAAGTACGATAATAATGATCCAAAGGATTAATTCGATTAGAATCAAAATAAGCCCACCATTGTTTTCAGATACACGCGATACTACCTCTTGCACAAAAGACAAGGGTAAGGTTGCAATGATCCCCACCATAATTAGTAAAGAGATACCATTACCAATACCTTTATCAGTAATTTTTTCTCCTAACCACATGGCAAAGATGGTTCCAGTTACTAAGATGATAACAGATGGAGCCATAAAGCTCAATCCTTTTCCTAAAACAAAAGCAGAATCAGGTACCCCTAAGGCGCCCAATCCATAAAGATAGGCAGGTGCTTGAACCACACAAATTGCAATGGTTAACCATCTAGTAATTTGATTAAGAGTTTTTCGACCACTTTCTCCTTCTTTTTGAAGCTTTTGAAGATAAGGAATCGCAACTCCCATCAACTGAACAACAATAGAAGCAGAAATGTAAGGCATAATTCCTAATGCAAATACAGAAGCATTAGCAAATGCCCCTCCTGTAAACATATTCAATACGCCTAAAAGACCTCCACCACCTGTTCTATTGCCTAATTCAGCGAGCTGAACTGCGTCAATACCGGGTAAGGTTATTTGCGCACCAAAGCGATAAATAAGAAGAATGGTTAAGGTTACCCCAATACGGTTCCTTAACTCTTCAATCTTATAGATATTTACAAGGGTTTCTAAAAATTTCTTCATGGTCTATTATAATTCAATCGCTTCTCCTCCAGCTGCTTCGATCGCCGCTTTAGCAGTAGCCGTAAATTTGTGAGCACTTACCTTAACGGCAGCTTTTAACTCACCACGCCCTAAAATCTTAACTAATTCGTTTTTTCGTGCTAAACGCAATTCTACGATAGTGTCAAAACCTAAGGTGTCTTTAATTTTCTTTTCATCAACTAATTCTTGTAAAGTATCTAAGTTGATTCCTTGATAATCTTTGCGGTTGATGTTTTTAAATCCAAATTTAGGGACACGACGTTGTAATGGCATTTGTCCTCCTTCAAATCCTAATTTCTTAGAATATCCAGAACGAGACTTTGCTCCTTTATGTCCACGTGCAGCGGTTCCACCTTTACCAGATCCTTGACCACGGCCAAGACGCTTTGCATTTTTATGGGTAGACCCTTGTGCTGGTTGTATATTACTTAAGTTCATATTGTTAGTTTATGCTTCTGTAACAGAAACCAAGTGTTCAACTTTCTTTATCATACCTAGGATAGTTGGTGTAGCCTCATGGGTTACTTCTTTACCAATTCCTCTTAAACCAAGGGCTTCAAGGGTACGTTTTTGATTTTGTAAACGCTTGATACCACTTTTGATTTGTTTTACTTTCACTTTTGCCATGACTCGCTAATTATCCGTTAAATACTTTATCTAAAGAGATACCGCGTTGACGAGCAATCATCTCTGGGCTTCTCAATTTAAGGAGAGCGTCAAAGGTAGCTTTAACCACATTGTGTGGGTTAGAAGAACCTTGTGACTTAGAAAGCACATTGTGTACTCCTACAGCTTCTAGTACGGCACGTACAGCGCCTCCTGCGATTACCCCTGTACCGGCAGATGCTGGTTTGAGGAATACACGAGCACCACCGTATTTACCTTTTTGTTCGTGTGGAAGTGTTTCATTTTTGATTGGAATTCGAACTAGGTTTTTTTTAGCATCTTCTACGGCTTTAGAAATTGCTTCTGCAACTTCTTTTGATTTCCCTAGACCTTGACCTACTACACCGTTCTCGTCACCGACAACAACAATAGCAGAAAAACCAAATGCACGTCCACCTTTTGTAACTTTAGTTACACGTTGAACCCCTACTAAGCGATCTTTTAATTCTAGACCTCCTGGCTTGACCAACTCTATGTTTTTGTAATCTTGATACATAATCGCTTCTTAAAATTTTAAACCACCTTCGCGAGCACCTTCAGCTAGTGACTTTACTCTTCCATGATACAAATAGCCACCGCGGTCAAATTTTACAACAGAAATTCCAGCAGCAATTGCCTTTTCTGCCACGCTTTTTCCAACAGCTGTAGCGGTTAATTGTTTATTTTCTTGAGCTTCTACTCCTTTATCTCTTGACGAAGCTGCTACTAGTGTTTTACCAGTAGTATCATCAATGACTTGAGCATAAATCTCTTTGTTACTTCTAAAGACAGATAAGCGAGGTGCATTGGCAGTTCCCGATACGGTTTTGCGAATACGACGACGGATTCTTAGTCTTCTTTCTTCTTTACTTAATCCCATATTTAAACTACTTATGCAGATTTACCTGCTTTTCTTCTAATTTGTTCTCCAACGAATTTAACTCCTTTTCCTTTGTAAGGTTCAGGCTTGCGGAAAGAGCGAATCTTAGCGGCCACGAAACCAACGAGTTGTTTGTCGTGAGAGCTTAATTTGATGATTGGGTTCTTTCCTTTCTCAGAAATAGTTTCCACTTTAACTTCTGGCGCAATGTCCAGTAAGATGTTGTGTGAAAATCCTAGTGCTAAGTCTAGTTTTTGTCCTTGATTCGAAGCACGATATCCTACCCCTACTAATTCTAGTTCTTTAGTGAAGCCTTTGCTTACACCTTCGATCATATTAGCTAAAAGGGCGCGGTACAAACCGTGTTTAGATTTATGCTCTTTTGAATTTGTTTTTCTTGTGACTGTGATGATTCCTTCGTTATTTTCGAAAGACACCCCGTCATACGGTTGTTCTAGTTCACCTAGTTTTCCTTTTACGATAACTTTATCGGCCTGGATGTCAACTGTGACACCTTCAGGGATCGCTACAGGATTATTACCAACTCTAGACATTTCTTTTTATTTAATTGTTTAATAAACGTAACACAATACTTCTCCCCCAACATTGTCACGCTGTGCTTGTTTCCCAGTCATTACACCTTTAGAGGTAGAAACGATAGAGATTCCTAGACCATTTAGGATTCTAGGGATTTCTGTTGAACCAGCATACTTGCGTAGACCAGGGGTAGAAATGCGTTGAATTTTGTTAATGATCGGCGCTTTAGTTGCTGGATCGTATTTTAATGCGATCTTGATGCTTCCTTGCTTGTTGTCTGTATCTTCAAACTTGTAGCTAAGGATGTAACCTTGATCGAATAATATTTTTGTAATTTCTTTTTTCAAATTAGAAGCGGGAATGCTTACAACGCGATGGCCTGCGGAGTTTGCGTTACGGATTCTAGTAAGATAATCTGCTAATGGATCTGTGTACATAATTCTTTTTTTAGATTACCAACTTGCTTTAGTTACACCAGGAATTAATCCTTTGTTGGCCATTTCTCTAAAGGTTACCCTTGAAATACCAAATTGACGCATATATCCTTTTGGACGACCGGTTAATTTACAGCGGTTGTGCATGCGGATAGGCGAGGCATTTTTAGGAAGCTTTTGTAAAGCTTCATAATCACCAGCTTCTTTTAATGCTTTGCGTTTTGCAGCATATTTAGCGACTGTCTTTGCACGTTTTACTTCGCGTGCTTTCATTGATTCTTTTGCCATCTTAGTTCTTTTTAAAAGGTAAACCTAGTTGTGTTAATAATGACTTTGCTTCTTTATCTGTTGGTGCAGAAGTCACAAAGGTGATATCCATACCAGCGATTTTATTTACTTTATCAATATCAATTTCTGGGAAAATGATTTGTTCTGTAACACCAAGGGTGTAGTTTCCACGACCGTCAAAACCGTTCGCTTTAACGCCTTGAAAATCACGAACACGTGGTAAAGCAACTGTTAATAAACGGTCAAGGAATTCATACATGCGTTCCGCACGAAGGGTCACTTTTGCACCAATGGGCATTCCTTTTCGCAGTTTAAATGAAGCAACGTCTTTTTTGGAGATAGTCGCCACTGCTTTTTGACCAGTGATCACTGTTAATTCGTCAACGGCGTGATCGATTAATTTTTTATCTGCAACGGCAGCTCCAACTCCACGGCTAAGAACGATTTTCTGTAGCACAGGAACTTGCATAACGTTTGAATAGCTAAACTCTTCTTTGAGCGCGCCAACGATTCTGTCGTTGAATTCTTGTTTTAGTCTAGGTGTATAACTCATCACTAAATAACTTCATTTGATTTCTTCGCGAATCTTACCTTTTTATCTCCTTCCATGCGGTAACCTACACGAGTAGTTTGACCGTCTGCAGTGAGCAAAGATAAGTTCGAAATTTGAATAGGTGCTTCTTTTTCTTGAATACCTCCTTGTGGGTTCTGCGCGCTAGGCTTAGCGTGCTTTTTGACAAGGTTTACCCCTTCGACAATCGCTTTGTTGTCTTCGCGAAGTACTTGTCTCACTTCACCTTCTGCACCTTTGTGTGCTCCAGCAATGACACGAACCTTATCTCCTGTTTTAATTTTTAATTTTCCCATGCGAATAGCTTAAAGCACCTCTGGTGCTAATGATACAATTTTCATGAATTGTTTGTCTCTTAACTCACGGGCTACAGGTCCGAAAACACGTGTTCCGCGCATTTCACCTGTTGGGTTTAACAACACACATGCATTATCATCAAAACGGATATAAGATCCATCTGGACGACGTACTTCTTTTGTTGTTCTCACCACTACAGCTGTGGAGACATCTCCTTTTTTAACCGTCCCAGAGGGAGAAGCTTCTTTTACAGTAACTACAATCTTGTCCCCTAGAGAAGCATAACGTCTTTTTGTTCCTCCTAATACACGAATAGTAAGGACTTCTTTGGCGCCGGTATTATCGGCTACGCGTAATCTTGATTCTTGTTGTAACATGATTATTTAGCTCTTTCAATGATTTCTACTAATCTCCAGCACTTTGATTTACTCATTGGGCGGGTTTCCATGATTTTTACCGTATCGCCAATATTGCAATCGTTGGTATTATCGTGGGCAACGTATTTCTTAGTTTTCAAAACGAATTTCCCGTACATAGGGTGTTTTACGCGTTTCACCTCTGATACAACGATAGACTTGTCCATCTTGTTACTGGTTACTACACCGATTCGTTCTTTTCTTAAATTTCTACTTTCCATATTCTACGCTTCTTGTTGTCTTTGCGTGATTGCTGTTTGCAAACGAGCGACGGTTCTACGTGCGCTTCTAATCTGCAATGGATTTTCAAGAGGAGTAATTGTGTGTGCCATGTTCAACTCTGAAAGTTGCTTTTGGAACTCAGCTAATTTATCCTGAAGATCTGCTAGCGAAAGATTGTTAATTTCTGATTGTTTCATAGTTCTTGATCAATTATGCTTGAAAATCTCGCGCAATAATAAATTTAGTTCTTACGGGAAGCTTTTGTGCCGCTAGACGCAAAGCTTCTTTAGCGATGTCCATAGGTACACCAGAGATTTCAAATAAAATACGTCCTGGCTTTACTACAGCCACAAAATATTCTGGAGCTCCTTTTCCTTTCCCCATACGTACCTCTAGCGGCTTTTTTGTAATGGGTTTATCTGGGAAAATTTTAATCCATAATTGCCCTTCCCTTTTCATGTAACGTGTCGCAGCAATACGAGCCGCTTCAATTTGTCGAGAAGTGATGAATTTTGAATCCAAGGCTTTGATACCAAACATTCCGTTAGAAAGTTGGTGTCCACGCATAGAATTGCCTTTCATACGGCCTTTCTGCGCTTTGCGGAATTTAGTTCTTTTAGGTTGTAACATATTTCCTACCT
>JAKMGK010000024.1 GCA_022424955.1 Flavobacteriaceae bacterium | reverse complement strand
TCTTCTTATTTTCGATCTCTTCAAGATAAAACTCAAGTCATTCCTTTTTCCAAAACAGATTTTGTTCATACCCGACTTACCCACAGTATAGAAGTATCTGTAGTAGCCAGAAGTTTAGGCCGTTTAGCAGGAAAAGAAGTTTTAAAGCGCCACCCCCATTTACAGCAAGTACATGGATATCACCCTAATGATTTTGGCGCAATTGTAGCAGCTGCAGCCTTAGCCCATGATATAGGGAATCCACCTTTTGGCCATAGTGGCGAAAAAGCCATTGGCCATTATTTTGAAACGGGAGAAGGGAAACAATATAAAGCAGAACTCACTCCAGAACAATATGCAGATCTATGTCAATTTGAAGGGAATGCTAACGGCTTTAAACTTTTAACAGAGTCCATGGGAGGAACTCCAGGCGGACTTAGAATAAGTTATGCCACCCTGGGTGCTTATATGAAATACCCTAAAGCCTCATTGCCCTATCGTCCATCTTCCCATGTGGCCGATAAAAAGTTTGGTTATTTTCAGTCAGAAAAAAACTTCTTTGAAGCCCTTGCGAATGATATGGGATTAAAAGATAAGAATAGGACCCATCGACATCCATTAGCTTATTTAGTAGAAGCAGCCGATGATATTTGTTATACCATTATTGATTTTGAAGATGGGATTAATCTTGGGTGGATTTCAGAAGATTATGCCTTAGAATACTTGATCAAGCTAGTGAAAGACCGCATGGATACCGAAAAATATGCTGGTTTACAATTCACCTCCCAGCGGATGAGTTATTTACGCTCTTTAGCCATAAATAGTTTAATTATGGACGCTGTTGAGATGTTCTTAGCCCATGAAGAAGAGATTTTAGCGGGTACTTTTGCCCATGCTTTATTAGACAAAAGCAAGTATAAGGCACAAATGGATGATATCATTGCTATTAGTGTGGATAAGGTTTATCGTTCAGAAGAAGTTTTACAGAAAGAAATTGTGGGTTATAAAGTTATCTCCACCCTTTTATCAACTTTTTGCACCGCTGCGGTGAATCAATTTAAAGGGACGACAAACACTTATGGTCAATTGATTTTACGCTTAGTTCCTCAAGGGACTCCCTTAGTCGAGGAGACCCTTTATAAAACAATATTAAATGCTAGTTGCTTTGTGGCAAGCTTGTCTGATGGCAAGGCAATGGAGTTAGCAGAAAAAATGAAATAAGATGCTTTTACGTTGGATATTTTTCCTTTCCTTTTTTGGGTTATTACAATTGTATGTCTTTCAGGCATTCAAAACAATTGGGTTAAGTAAACCTTTAATTGTTGCCTATGTCTTAATAGTGAGTGTCATTTTTGGTAATTTTATGTATTTCAGTATTGGGTATGATCGATCTACCGGCTGGACCCAGGGGATCAGTTTTTCTTTAGGCTTATTTTTAGCCTTGATGGTTTTTCAATTAATCTTAGTCTTATTTCTGGCTTTTGAAGATCTACTTCGATTACCACAAGCTTTGTATCGTTTTTTTATTGAAAGAGGAGAAGGGAATTATTTGCCTAGTCGGCGAAAGTTTATTTCTCAAATCGCTCTTGGCCTTGCCGCAATTCCTTTTGCATCTTTATTAATAGGAATGTTTAAAGGGAAGTACAACTATAAAGTATTACACTATGCCTTGACCTTTGACGATCTCCCCCAGGCATTTGATGGCTTTACCATAACACAAATATCAGATATACACGCGGGTAGTTTTGACAATGCAGCTAAGGTGAATTATGGGATTGATCTAATCAATAAACAACAATCTGATGTAATCTTATTCACCGGAGATATTGTCAATAATAAAGCCGATGAGTTGCTGCCATGGAAAGATGTTTTTGATCGTTTATCGGCCAAAGAAGGAGTCTATTCTGTTTTAGGGAACCACGATTACGGGGATTATGTCAACTGGGAAACTAAGGAAGATAAGGAGGCGAATTTAGCCCAGCTTTTTGATCTTCAAACAGAGATCGGCTTTACGCTTTTGCGCAACGAAACACACTTTCTTGAAAAAGATGGCGAACGACTTGCCATAGTGGGAGTTGAAAACTGGGGGAAAGGCGGTTTTAAAAAGAAAGGAGATCTCGATAAAGCGGTGACTAATGTTGAGGCAAAAGATTTTAAAATTTTACTTTCACACGATCCTTCTCATTGGGAAGCAAAAGTACTCCCTCACCCCTATAATTTTCATCTAACCTTAAGTGGACATACCCACGGGATGCAGTTTGGGATCGAAATCCCAGGCTGGTTTAAGTGGAGTCCAGTCAAGTGGCGATATAAACAGTGGGCCGGCTTATATCAAGAAAATAAGCAGTGGATTAATGTGAATCGAGGTTTTGGATTTTTAGGTTATCCAGGTCGTGTAGGGATATGGCCAGAGATTACTAAAATCACCTTAAAACGCTCAACAAAAGAAGTTTAAAGAAAATACCCTAACTTCGCAATGAAACAACTAATATAAAACGCATTTATCATGTCAAAATTTGGTGAATTAGTAGACGGTAATGCTCCTCTACTTTTGGTGTTTTTTGAAGAGCTTGAAGAGCTCAAAGAAGAATTTAATCACACTCTGCGTGATGTGGCTGCTGCCATTGGGGATCAAGGGAAAGTCATCAAAATTAATATCGCTAAAAACCCGAAACTTGTCAACGCGCTTAGGGTTAAAGCATTTCCCACACTAATGATTTATAAGTTAGGTGAAATGGTTTGGCGTCAAAGTGGCGAACAAGATGCCAATACTTTAATCGCTTTAATGAACGAATACGTTCATTAATTTTCTTCTATCATCTCGTCAAAGATTACTAAGTCTTTGATGTTGTTGTAAATTTTATTCTCAAGACTATCACGTTGAGCATCGTTGTCATAAAGATTAACATAGAGTAAGATTCTTCTATATCCGTTAATTTCTTTCATGATTCTATCGCGTAATTCTAATTGGCGTTTTGGCTTAAAGCCTTGAATAATCTCTAATCTTTTTTCATAAACAGCTCCAATCTTAGTTGCCAGTGCACGTGCTTCTTCTGTTTTTCCAGCGAGATAAAGTCCTTCGACAAACTCTTCCATGGCAGTATAGTAGTCATATTCTCCATATAGAAAGGCAAAAGCACTGCTATAGCTTCTAAATGTTTGCAGGTATTCCCCTACTTTTTCATTGTCTTTATTGTCGAGGACGGCTTCTACTAAAGCGCGGTATCTTTCGACTTCGGTTAGGATTTCTTCTGCTAATTCATAGCGTAAATCAAGCGAGATACTGTTGAAATAGTCCAGTTGACTTTGGTGTTTTTTGGCAACCGCCTCAAAAACTTCTCGGGCCTTTTCTTTTTCTCCTATACGATAATAGCTGTCTACAAAGGGGGTGAGTAAACTGTAATAACCAAAGTATTCAATGGGCATTTTTTCTAAGGCTAAATCCATGATCTCTTTGGCCTTGTCGTTTTTGCCTTCATCGATTAAAACTTCTGCCAGACGCACCATATTAGAGCGATATGATATACTGTTTTTACGGGTTTCTGGATCGTGATAGATCTCTGGACTATTTGAATTTCCCCATTCCCATTGTTTAACGATATCATACATTAAATCTGCATCAACTCTTCCCATTAAATAAGGATTTACTGAATTTAAAGGAGTTTTAATAGGGACTAATTTATAGACTAAGCCTTCGAGTTGGAGGTATTCTTTCATCCATAAATACTCGCTTTCTGCATAGCTTCCCCCGGTAAAGTAAATGGGTCGTTCCCAGTCATTATTAGCTAATATATCTAGCATCATTAACTGGTTTTTGTACAGGCCACTTTTAGGAAGATCAATATCGATATAAGGAACAATTTGATCGCGATCTTTTTCGTTCACTAGACCGCTTTTGATCACATTTTCTACATTGACCGGAACGCGAATCTTATTGGTAGGATAAAAAATCATTTCTTGTGTTCCCATGGGATACAAACTAGGGTCTCCACCAGATTGTTGAATAAGACTTTTGTATTTTGTTCTAGGATCGTCACTTTCTACCCAATTCATAAAGTCCTTGATATCCCATCGCAGGGAGTCGGCTAAGCTTTCATATTTGATGTAATCACGAATGCCATAGGCATATTTATCGTGAGTTAATTGAGAGGGTATAGGCTCGCTTTCGTAAGTTTTTCGTTTCATTTGATCAATGTACCAATCTGTTGCCAGTAAACTGGTGTTGATTGGGCGAACATCGGTGCGATAGCCTTCTATATCTTGTGCATACCACAGGGCAAAGGTATCATTGTCTCCAATAGTGAAAATCATGGCCCCCTTGTCTTTCTGGATAGAGGTTAAATAAGATTTCGCTACAGATTGTGCAGTATAGCGTCCAGAACGATCGTGGTCATCCCAGTTTTGATAAGCCATTAAAAATGGAACCGATATAAGGCAGATTCCCACTGCAATTGGTTTTGCCCATGCATTATTCCAAACTCTTCTTAATTCATTAGACAAATAGAATGTACCCATGCCAATCCAAATGGCAAAAACATAAAACGAACCTACAAGTGCATAGTCTCTTTCTCTGGGTTCAAAAGGGCGTTCGTTGAGGTAAACTTTTAAGGCCAGTCCCGTAAATAAGAAAAACAATAAAAGTACCCAAAAGCGCTTTTTGTCTTGTTGATACAAAAATAGCACTCCCATTAAACCTAAAGTAAAGGGTAAAAAGAAGTAGGTATTTCTAGCTTTATTATTTTTTGCGTCTTCGCTAATAGCAGATTGATTTCCTAGACGAATTTCATCAATAAATGGAATACCACTTAGCCAGTTTCCGTGTAGAATGTCATATCTCCCTTGAATATCGTCTTGCCTTCCAGCAAAGTTCCACAGAAAATAACGCACATACATATAATCCACTTGGTAGGTGAAAAAGTAATAAAGGTTAGCAAAAAAGGTAGGCTTTTGAATATCGAGATAACGCGCCATCGATTTGTAAAATTGATGGTAATCTTCTCCCGTCAAAATACCTTCTGCCGCGTCTTGTCTAAATTGAGCAACACGTTGATATAACTCCTCACTTCCTCTGTATTCTGGGCGTATAGAAAATTCTAAAGGACCGGTGAAATTGATATAATTCTCGGCATGTTCTGCACTCCACAAACGCGGTAGCAAACCTTTGTGATTGCTGTTAGCATTAATACGCGCATTTTCCCAATGATTTACAATGACATAACGGCCTGTTTTTTCATCCCGCTCATATTTTGGTTTATCATCGATATAGGGTTCAAATTCGTCTTGCCCTGCATACATATCAGAAAACATAGGGCCATAAAATAATTTTGTTTCGGGGTATTGCTCTAGATTGTAGTAGGCCAATAATTGACGTGCATCTGAAGGAGAGTTTTCGTTGATTACTGTATTAGCGTTTGCTCGAATAGGAAGCATAATCCAAGAGGAAAAGCCTAACAGTACAAATAAAACACAAAGGATGCCTGTGTTAAGATTGACATATTTTTTTGTTCTTGTAAAGCGCAAGCTGAAGTAAAAGAAAACCATGAATAAGATTCCTGTAATAATGGTTCCACTATTAAAAGGAAGATTGATTTCATTGACAAAAAACACCTCCATCTTACCAAATAGTGCTAAGGTAGAAGGGAGGAGCATTTTAAAGATAAAGAGCAGTATAGCGACAGAAACAATATTGGCAGTAATAAAGTTTTTAAAAGTGACTTTTTCGGTATTTTTAAAAAAGTAGAGCATTCCAATAGCAGGAATGGTTAACAGTCCCATAAAGTGTACCCCAAAAGACAATCCAATCACAAAAGCGATCAAGAGTAGCCATCGATCCCCTCTAGGGGTATTCATTTCTCTTTCCCAGCGCAAGGCTATCCAGAATATCGCTGAGAGAATACAAGTTGCCATGGCATACACCTCGGCTTCAACGGCGTTAAACCAAAAACTATCTGAAAAACAGAACGCCAGTGCGCCTACAGCACTACTGCCAAAGTATCCTATGACTTCTTTTTTATTAGTAATTTCTATAAAAGAAGGGAGCTTACGCAATAAAAGTGTTAGGGATAAATAGAGAAATAATACGGTGAAGGCACTTGAAAATACAGACATCAAATTCACCATTAAGGCGATTTTTTCTGGTCCAGTGGCAAACAGGGCAAAAAAAGCGCCCATCATTTGGAAAAAAGGAGCTCCAGGGGGGTGTCCCACTTGAAGCTTTGCCGAAGTAGCAATATATTCCCCTGCATCCCAAAAACTCGCAGTGGGTTCAACCGTTAATCCAAAAGTGAGTAAGGCGATAATAAATACTTCTGTCGCAACAATGCGATTCCAAAAGGTAAGTTGTTTAGCTGTCATAAATGGCCCTTAATGCCTACGAAAATACGGATTCTAAAATTAATTCTCTCCCCATTTAACAATTCCATTTTTGCTGGATTACAGCTTTTCAAAAAGACCTAAATCTTTGTTTTTTTGGACTTCGTTCCACAAAAAATATTGCCCTTGCATGGTGATGTAAACATTGGTAGAAAGTGTTTGTGAAAACGATAGGGCACAGCCTAAATTAAAAAATCCATCAGAAGAGCATCCAAAGGCATAAGGGATCATCGCGCCAGTTAAAACAATTATTTTATCTAGTTTTAATCGTGCTAAACGTTTTGCAGTATTGACCATGGTGTCTGTTCCATGGGTAATAACAATTGATTTTGCACTGGTGGTTGTACAGGCTTTTTCTATCTTTTGTAAATCCTCTTCTGTAAAAGCTAAACTATCTTTCAACAGTAAAGGGGTAACATGAATGGGTAATTTACAGCGACTGCGCTCTAACATTTTTGGGATATGGGTGTATTCAAAATACAATTCCCCTTAGATATGGTCATAGGTTTTATCAAAAGTCCCTCCCGTGACAATAAGTTGAATCATTTTTACAATAAAAATAATGGAAAATTTAAGAGTTAAACCTTTTTGACCAATATTATTGTGTTGATTTCATCATTTATATCCATTGAATATTTATTTTAGAGCCGCAATGCCCACCACCCACTAAGTAAGATAAATTTGCTAGAAGATAGAAGTAAGTTAGACAATCCAGTATTTCACTCTTTAAACGAGGTACATAAAGATAAAGTTATTCAATATGAAGGAGTACAATTTTATCACCCTCTTTATTGTGCTTTTGGAGGTGTTATAGATTCGCATATTATGGCACAAGGGCTTGCTGCCTATGCTCAATTAAGTTCAGCTTTTTTTATTGTTGGAGAAACGCCCATTTTTGATACTTCTTTGACTTTAGTAAAAGAATTTGTTTGCTCACAAATGGTTCTAGATAATCCAATAGATTTAACACTTACCGAAGAAATTACCCCCCTTGAAAGCAAGGAACAAAGGCAAGCCTTATTTGAGTTAGTAAATCTCGTACAACCCGGTTATTTCAAAAAAAAGACCGCAGATTTAGGCCGCTATTATGGAATATATCAAGACAAACAATTGGTGGTGGTTTGCGGCGAGCGCATGAAAATGAACGATTTCACAGAAATTAGTGCCATAGTAACTCATCCTGGATATACTGGTAGGGGCTATGCCAAACAATTAATTAAACATTGTGTGCATAATATTTTTCAAGAAGGTAAAACTCCTTATTTACATGTAGTTAGATCAAATAAACCCGCGATTAACTTATATAAAAAATTAGGCTTTTTAACACGTAGGGAAATTAGTTTCTGGCAGCTTGCCCCATGCTAAAATAAAAGGCATTCAAATTGGTTTGGAAAGTCCTACATTTATCTTAAATTTGCACCGCAATTGGCCCATGGTGTAACTGGCAACACGTCTGATTTTGGTTCAGAAGAGTCTAGGTTCGAGCCCTAGTGGGCCAACAAAACCCTCAAGAAATTGAGGGTTTTTCTTTTTCACCTCATTTCAGCTTGCAAAAATTACGTACCTTAATCACTGAATTAAACGTGATTAGCATGAAAAAAGCCCGATTTTTACTATTGCTCCTTCTCTTGGTTGGAGCGATATATCTTTCTCAGAAAGAAACATTACCAGCCTACACCCCAGTGAGAGATTACATTGATTTGGAAGCTGAACTGGTAGAACAATTTATCTTAGCCCAAGACAGCTCTGTAATAGAATTACCTCAAGGACATTTCTTATTCTCTCAGTCCCTTAGTTTAGACAATAAATCCCATCTCACCATTAGAGGACAGGGAATGGATAAAACAGTGCTCTCTTTTAAAGGACAAACTTCTGGAGCAGAAGGGATCAAGATTACTAACAGTAAAAACATTACCCTTGAAGATTTTGCCATAGAAGATGCCGTTGGAGATAATTTAAAGATTAGCGAATCAGATTCTGTCGTGATGCGACGTATTCGATCTGCATGGACAGGAGAGGTTTCTGTTCAAAATGGCGCTTATGCGCTTTATCCAGTTCTTTCTACTAATGTCATTATTGAAGAATGTGAAGCGATTGGTTCTTCAGATGCGGGGATTTATGTTGGACAATCTAATAATGTAATCATTCGAAATAATAAAGCCTTTTACAATGTTGCTGGAATAGAAAGTGAAAACAGTACTAATGTAGAAATCTATGGCAACGAAGCTTATCAAAACACCAGTGGCTTACTTATTTTTAACCTTCCTGAACTCACTTTATACGGCGGAAATATCAATGCTTATAACAATAATATTCATGACAATAACCTTACTAATTTTGCGGTAAAAGGATCTATCGTTAGTGCGGTCCCAAAAGGAGCTGGCGTAATTATAATGGCGACCAAAGATGTAAAGTTTCACGATAATATTGTCGAAAATCATAAGACGGTTAACTTGAGTGTGGTTTCATATGAAATTTTTGCAGCAGAAGAAGACGAGCAACGCGATGCAGGAGTTAGTGAAGCAGCACAGGCAAGAGGCTTAAGAGAAATAGAGGGAGACTACAAAGAGGATAAATCCTATAACCCTTACCCTGGCCGAGTTGATATAAGGGATAACCGTTTTTCGAATAAACATTACTTGCCCACTTTTTCTAATGACTTTGGGATATTGTGGGTGATCAAAAACAGCGCAAATATTCCAGATATTGCTTATGATGGAATTTTTGCCCCTAGGGGATCTATACAAGATGATGAACATAAAATATGTATTCAAAACAATGGAGCAGCTTCTTTTGTTTATCTCGATGCGGGACATGACTTTGAGGACTTTACTAATGATCAAAGTCCATTTGATTGTTTAATAAACTAGAATATTGATCATGCGGATTGAAGGGGTAGGAATTGTATTGGCTTATTTTTTATTGTGTTGTGCTTGTGGTTCAACAGAAGATAAGCGCGTTGCGCCAAAAGCGAGAAAGGCTAATAAAATACTGATTAAAAATACGGTTTCAACAGACGATCCAAAAAAGCTTTCAGACTATTATTTTTTTACGGGAGAACTAAAAAATTTGACCCCAGCAGCTAAGGTTTATCCTTATGCGGTAAACACGCCCTTATTTTCTAATTATGCTGAAAAAGCCCGCTTTATTTATTTACCAGAAGGAAAGAAAATGACCTTTGCTCAACAGGGTGCTTTTGTCTTTGATAAGGGTGCTATTTTAATCAAGAACTTTTTTTATCACGAAAATGAGGGAGACAAAGATTCCCCAAGAAGGATTATAGAAACACGGTTATTAATTAAGGAAGAAGAAGGCTGGAAGCCACTTAATTATATTTGGAATGAGCAGCAAACGAATGCCAACTTGAACTATGTGGGAAAAAATGTTGCTGTTAGCTGGAAGGATAAAAAGGGAGAAGAAAGACAAGTTAACTATGTTGTCCCTAATTTGAATCAATGTAAGAATTGTCACAATAATAATAAGATTACTCCTATAGGGGTTACCGCTGCTCAATTGAATCGACGTTATAGTGCCTTGCAAGAAAAAGTTAATCAACTGGATGTTTTCAAGCAGGCAGGAATACTCACGAATTTTAGTACAGCTGCAGCATACTCGCCTATGCCAGTTTGGGATGATGCATTAAATTTTAGTGTTGAAAATCGAGCAAAGGCTTATTTAGATGCCAATTGTGCACATTGCCATTCTGCTCAAGGGAGTGCAAAGAATTCTGGTTTGTATTTGAACTATCATCAAAAAGATCGACGTAAACGTGGGATTTTAAAACCCCCTATTGCGGCCGGGAAAGGATCTGGCGACTTCAAATATGATATTGTCCCTGGTCATCCAGAAGAATCTATTTTTATTTATCGTATGAGCAGCAATGATCCAGCTATCCGGATGCCAGAAATAGGGCGCTCTATCGTTCATCAAGAGGGGCTTGCGTTGCTTACCCAATACATCAAAGAATTACAAAAAGTAGATTGACTAAGAAACTAGTTGTTTTCAAAAATCATTTGCTTTGAAAGATTGAGTCACCATTTCTTTCCCAGTAAGTCGCTTTTGACAGCTAATCAAAGCTGTGATTAGAGAAACAAAAAAAAACAGTTCTCATTAACTTATTTACCTTTTTGAATCAATTAAAAAGACAGCGGCAATAATTCCCATTAGGGAACCTAATATTCCTAAGAAAAATCGCCATGTGGGCATAGGAGGTCCTTGCCAAAAAAAGGTTTCTACAAATAAATATAAATGAAGTAAGAGGAGTAAAAATCCAAGTAATTTATTGAATTTCATAGGTATAAGGTAGTTAATAATTCCAACTATAGAATCATGTTTTCAACGATTATTTGACCCAAGTTCCAAGAAGGGATATAATAGGAGTAATAAGTTTCGTCTAAAATTTCATTAAAAATGCGTTCTTGTAAAATAGTAGAATTTCCTGTAATGATGACTAAAGAAAAAGAACCTTGTTGTTTTTCTCTTTGGGCGAGAGCTTGCCGAACTAGTGCTAGTGCTGGCTTGTGCCTAAGACCGTGAAGGTCAATTTCATCGGGTTGAGGAGTGCGTTTAGCCATGCTAGTTTTTTACAAAAATAAAAACCCCTGGCAGTCTTGGGTACTTACCAAGGGAATTTGTTAACCAAAATTATCAACTAGTACATGAAAATTATTATATAAAAGTACTTCTTAAAGCTTCTTTTGGCTGTTAAAGCCCTGATAATGTTTTCCTAAGGATACGTTAAAGTTTACAGCAGTGACCAAAATAGATAACTGTTCAAAAGACAATAAAATGCTGCAGGGAAGCTTTGGATAAAGCTATCTTTGATTTTTATTCTTATCCCCACTCCAAAAAGCATCAATAAAGCAAGACCAAAACAACTAAAGAGTTGTAATGGGCTCCAATAATAACCTAATAGGATTCCCATTCCACCCAATAATTGAAGCAGGCCAGTAAGTGTTCTAAATTGAGGGACACCATAGCGTTCAAACTCTGCAATTAGATAAGGACTTCGCAAACACCCTATCCCAAAAAAGAGAAAGGAGACAGCAGAGAAAATCAAGAGTGGATTAATTATCATCTATGGCAAAGGTAGTTAATACTGCTAAAGAGACATATTCTAATGTTTTTTGATGGGTAGCGGCCAGTTTGATTTGTGGTGCTACACCTGCTCGATAAGCCTCTAACCATCGCGAAACACAAAGGCACCAATAATCTCCTTCTACTAATCCTGGGAAATTATATTGTGGATAAGCACGGGTCAAATCATTGCCTTTGCTTTTTGAGAATTGTAAAAATTCGTCAGTCACCATTGCACAAACGGTATGTGTTCCTGCATCAAAAGGACCGGTATCACAGCAGCCATTGCGGTATGCACCTGTTATTGGTGCTGTTCCACAAATTAATAAGGCTTCGCCAAAGACATTAAGGGAGTCTGCTTTCATCGAGATAATGAATAATTAAGTCCTATAAAGAAACGAATTCCTTGGTTAGGGGCATAAATATAAGTTGGATCAAAACTCAAGGCATATGGGTTATCTGTAGTCGCTTGAATTGTTCCGTTTGTGTTTGATTTTACATTGCGGTCAAAAGGATCATCACTGCGCGCAATTAGAAAAGGATTATTCTTAGCAGGCGTCCAGTTCAAAAGATTTTTCACCCCAACAAACAAGTTCCAATCATTGTCTTTTTGATAGCTGAATTTTAGATTTTGAATACTCCACACAGGCGAAAATTCAGCTCTAGGATCAAGTTCTCCTAATAAAGGTAATCGCATGGGGCCATAGAGATTACCAGTATAGTCAAGGCGTAATTTTTCGTTCCAAAGGGGAGTAGTAATTGCCCAAGTCATGGACCATTTTTCTGTAAATACTGGACGGATTCGCTGGTTGTTTTCTTTGGTAAATACATCTAAAATACTTGCACCAATTTGTGCACGAAATTGACCATAATTGGCCTCAATATTAAGGCTACCTCCTTGAGACACGGCATGACCGTTGAGGTTGTTATAGCGAATTTCATTGGGGTTAGTATCAAAATCTGGAAGGATTTGATTGGTAAAATAAGTATGCCACAGCGCAGCTTCTAATCCTAAAATCCAACCCCTTGAAGTATAGGATTTTTTGTAGAAGTTGAGGTTGATATTATAAGATTGTTCTGGTGCTAAATCTTCTTCAATCACTAAATCTCTCGCACCGGTGAGTGCAGCGTGATCTTCAGTAAAAATATTGACAACCCTAAACCCAGTTCCAGCATTGAGTCGAAGTAGTGTTTGCTCGTCAAAATTAATTTTATAACCAGCCCGTGGCGTGGCAATAATTCCGTGATCTTTATGTTGATCAAGACGCATACCTAAAAGTAGTTTATGTCCCTCTTTTAAAGTGATTTCATCTTCTAAAAAAATTCCAGGCAACCAGTAGCGATTAGGGTCGTTTGCGGTAAGAATTTCGGTGGCGGGAGTATTGTCGTCATACCAACTATAGCGAGTACTTAGCCCTGCTAACCATTGATGTTGTCCACTTTCTTTTCGCCAGATTCCTTGAATAAAAGCAATGCGCTCTTTGGCTTGAAAAGCCATATCACCATAAAAGGAATCTTGATCGTGATCGGTATAAGAATATTGGACTTCCCATTGATCTGATAAGTTTTGCGCTCCAATTATTTCAAAGCGTTTTGTGAAAATACTTTCTCCATAGATTTGATCTCCCCCACGATTTGCAGGGGTCCAATCTAATTCGCCACCCCAACGGTCTTCATATAAATAGCGCAAGGCTAATGAGCCTTTTCGGGAAAGCTTTGTTGTCCAAGAGAACTTTTGAAAGAGCGAAAAACGCTTTTGCTGGGTAACATCGGTAAAATTATCCTTGTTATTGTCTACAGGATTATCATAAATAAATCCATTGACACCTGTTAGAAAATTGATTTTTTCGTTGATTTTTCCAGAGAAACCAAGATCTGCATTAAATTCTTGCCAAGAGGTGCCATAGACATCACTAAAAAAACGCGGACTGTATTCAGGTAGTTTTGTGATCACATTGATTAATCCTCCCACTGCTTGACTTCCATACAGGGTCCCAGAAGGCCCTTTAATGATCTCCACCTTTTCAATCATTCCTGTTGGGATACCGTTTAAGCCATAGACACTAGCTAAGCTGCTAACAATGGGCATTCCATCAATCAAGACAAAAGTATAAGGCCCTTCTAAGCCATTGATGTGAATGTCTCCAGTATTACATACAGAGCAGTTGATTTGCGCCCTGATTCCATTGATGTATTGAATTCCTTCAAAAAGATTAGGAGAGGGGTTTTGTTGTAAAAATCCTGGAGAATAAACCTCAACAGGGACGGTGCTTTCTAGCCGATTCACTGGTTTAAGATTTCCAGATATGATGACTTCATCTAAAGCACTATCGGCTAAAAGAAGAAACTCCCCAAGATTCTGTGTCGTTTTACTAATCGTAAGGGTCTTTTTTTGCGGTAAAAAACCAACATAAGAAATCACAACAGCATAACTTCCCATGGGTAAATTATCAAAGATAAAAACCCCGTCAAGATTAGTCACTCCCCCTTTATTGATAGAGGGGAAATAGACCGTTGCCCCAGCAATGGGTTCAACGCCATCACTTACACGTCCTTTGACCTGTGACCACCCCACAAAATTAGAGAGTAGTAAAACTAAGAATAAGGTTCTTTTCATTGTTTTTTCCGCGATCATTTAGACCGCTGCAAAAGTACGCGCCTTTTAAGGAACTACCAATAAATTAGCCCACTAGAATAGTTTTATTCAAAACCTTGAACCCCTTGAACCGTGGTATATTTTAAGGTAAAGCGTTTATCGGGATGGATAATTTTATAGGCGGTTTGCACCGCCAAAGTAGCCTCGTGGAAACCACAGAGAATGAGCTTTAGCTTTCCAGGATAAGTGTTGACATCTCCAATGGCAAAAATCCCAGGAATATTGGTTTGATAATCTAAGGTGTTATTTACTTTGATGGCATTTTTCTCAATCTCTAGACCCCAGTCGGCAATGGGCCCTAGTTTAGGAGATAAACCAAAAAGGGGTAACCAGCTATCCACTTCAACCGTTTTATTGGGTTGATCTTTTTGCTTGATTTCAATTGAATCTAGGGTGTCCTCTCCGTTTAGTCCAACGACTTCTGCATGGGTGTAGAAGTCAATCTTTCCTTCTTTTTGCAATTGGTGTACTTTTTCGACCGAGTCTTGATGCGCTCTAAAAGAGTCGCTTCTATGCACTAGCCCCACAGAGGTAGTGTTGTGTTCGGCAAAATAAATGGCCCAGTCTAAGGCAGAGTCACCTCCGCCAGAGATAAAGATTTTCTTTCCAATAAAAGTATCGGGTTCTTTGACCATGTACTCGACTCCCTTTTTTTCAAATGAGGGAAGGTTCTCGATTTTGGGTTTTCGGGGTTCAAAGCTCCCCAACCCTCCTGCAATCATAACCACAGGAGCATGGTGTTTTGTGCCTTCGCTTGTGGTGACAACAAAACTTCCATCTTCATGTTTTTCAATCGTTTCAGCACGTTCCCCAAGGGTAAATCCAGGTTTAAAAGGAGCGGCTTGTTCCATTAAATTATCGATCAGTTCGCCCGCCAAAACACTGGGATATCCAGGGATATCATAAATGGGTTTTTTAGGATAAATTTCAGTCAGCTGTCCACCGGCTTGCGGAATGGCGTCTATCAAATGACATTTCAGTTTCATTAGACCAGCTTCAAATACCGCAAATAAACCTACAGGGCCAGCCCCAATAATTATAATATCAGTCTTTATCATTTTTACTTTTCAATAACAATTTAGTTCTTTTATTCATTTCAATTACTTTTGACGCAAAGTCTCCTTTTAGCGTTTCTCTATAACTGCGCAATGTATCGAGCAGTTCATCAATTTCTTCTTGAAAGAGATCCTCTAAAAATTGTCTTATACGTTTGGCAAGGGTCGGAGATTTTCCATTGGTAGAAATACCAATTTTTAATTTTCCCTTTGTTACGATGCCACCCATATAGAAATCACAAAGTTCGGGAGTATCTGCCACATTTACTAATATTTGCCGTCTATTACAGGCTTCTTACACTTTTTTGTTGACTTCGGGGGCATCTGTAGTGGCAATGACGATTTTTTTTCGGTGTAAGTCTTCCAGACAGATTTTTCGTTTGATTACTTTGACCGGCTTGTCTTGATAAAATTTAAGGTTTCTTCTCTTATGAATGGTGCCACAAGAGTAACATTGGCCAGGGGAGAAGATTTAAATAAAAACTCCTTCCCTTCTTGAGGTGCTTTTCTTGTATTTTAAAATCAAATCAATCATTATTTTAAATTAAGATTAAAACCTATAGGGCTTATATGTTTATAAAAATTAAAATAAGGCAAAGCGATTAAACCTTGCCTAATTTAGTTTAGTTAAAAGCTTGTTTTAAATCGGCTTTTAAATCTTCGATATCTTCTAAACCAACAGAAAGACGCACTAAGTCTTGGGTTACCCCAGTTTCTTTTTGCGACGCTTCGTTTAATTGTTGGTGTGTTGTACTCGCAGGGTGAATAATCAAAGACTTTGAGTCTCCAATATTGGCTAGGAGTGAGAAAACCTTAGTTTCGTCTGCCACTTTTTTCGCGGCATCAAATCCACCTTTAAGTCCAAAAGTGACGATTCCACTTTGACCTTTAGGCAAGTAATCTTTAACTAGGCCATTGTATTTGCTCGAGTTTAGACCAGGATAATTGACCCAAGCCACTTCTTCTTGTGCCTCCAGCCAAGTTGCGATTTCTAATGCCGCTTTGGAATGCTGTTGCATACGCACGCTTAAAGTTTCGAGTCCTTGAATGATCTGGAAACTATTAAATGGACTTAAGGCTGCGCCAAAGTCTCTTAGTCCTTCTACACGTACTTTGGCAATAAAAGCAGCGGGACCTAATGCTTCGTGATAAACAAGACCGTGATACCCGGCAGAAGGTTCTGTAAATTCTGGGAACAAACCATTGCCGTAGTCAAAAGTTCCAGCATCTACAATCACTCCGCCCATGGCTGTACCATTTCCATTGATAAATTTAGTTAGGGAATGGATAACAATATTTGCTCCATGCTCAATGGGATTTAACAAAGCAGGAGTAGCCACTGTATTATCTACCATAAAAGGGACTTTAGCTTTTTTGGCAAAGCCAGAAATAGCTTTTAAATCGAGTACATCTAATTTTGGATTCCCTAGAGATTCTGCAAAGAATGCTCGTGTATTGTCTTGCACAGCAGCTTCAAAATTAGCAGGATTGTCTGGATCCACAAAGGTAGTAGTAATTCCTAATCGAGGTAGCGTTACACTTAATAGATTGTAGGTACCTCCATACAAACTATTCGAAGCAACAATATGATCTCCCGCTTTGAGTAAAACCATCAATGCAGTTGCGATAGCCGATGTTCCAGAAGCTGTTGATACTGCAGCAATTCCACCTTCAAGGGCAGCTAATCGCTGTTCGAGTACATCATTTGTTGGGTTATTTAAACGTGTGTAGATATAGCCTGGCTCTGCTAACGAAAATAAGTTTGCTGCATGTTCTGCGCTATCAAATACATAAGCAGTAGATTGATAAATTGGCACTGCACGTGTTCCTTGAGTTTTGTCCACTTCGTGACCCGCATGAAGGATCTTGGTATTGAAATTTAATTCTCCCATTTTTTTCTTTTTAATGGCGCAAATGTAGGGGAGACTTTTTAAAAAAACAAATAAAACCTATAAACTTTATAGGGATTAAAGAGATTAATTATTTTTCACCTATATTTGAACCAATTAACATACCATTCAGTGATTTCAAAGAAATGTAAGTATGCTATTAAGGCCCTATTGTATTTAGCAGATAATCAATCTGAACAGCGATCTATTTTCTCAACTGAAATCGCCGAAAAGGAGAACATCCCTCAAAAATTTCTTGAAACGATTTTAAGGGAATTACGCAATTTTCAATTGCTTCAAAGTAAAAGGGGGAAGACAGGAGGGTATAAATTGCTTAAAAAGCCTGCTGAAATTAAGTTGTCTGAATTGATGCGGATGATGGATGGTCCTATCGCTTTATTGCCCTGTGTGTCTTTAAACTATTATGCCCCATGTGATGAGTGTGATGAAAAAAGTTGCAGCATCAAACCTGTATTTGAAAAAGTCCGAGACGAGACCCTTTCTATTTTAGGCAATACCACCATTGAAATGATGCGTCATTAGGTTTACACTTGGGTGTTTTTCCATTTCCCCAAACGAAAATAATACGCACTCATAGCAGTCAAAACGATTTCTGAAACTACCAGTTTAGAGATAAAACTATTAGAAGCAATCTATGAAAAGACAGAATAAAAAGATTTTTTTCACTAGTCCAAAAGCGATGGAATAAATCAATAGTTTTTTTCGATTTCTTTTTTTCATAAGCCACTAATATAACTACCTAAAGAATCTTTGAATTGAAATCCTTCCAGGGTGCGGTATTTATTCAAGCGTTTGTTTGCTTCAAGTCCCCACAATAAAAATTCCATCATAAAATGAATATCCTCTTTTGGACAGTCGGCTTGGTGGGTATCCAGAATATTTTTAATGTCAGGAAGATTTTCAAGGGTATCTCTATAGAGTCCATCGTCTAGGGTGTCTTCTAAAAAAAGTTCATTATCACTAAAGAACCAGCCCAATAATTTGTCATAAGGTCCTTCTTTCTCTTGTTTCTCCAATTTCTTAATCTCTGTGAAATAGTCCGGGAAGAGTGTTTTACAGGCTTGTGAAATCAGATGATAAGAAATCTGTTCTGCTCCTTCTTGTTCTCCCTCGTAAACCAATTCTACTTTCCCATTTATTGCAGGGATAATACCTAAAAAGTCAGACATACGGATACAAGTTTTCTCTTCTCCATTAATTAATAATCTTCGTTCTGCAGTACTAATTAGGTTTTCAAAAGCGGTAATACTCATTCGTGCACTTACCCCGCTTTTAGCGTCGACATAATCACTCTTCCGGGCTTCAAAGCCAATCTGTTCTAGAATGTCTCTGGCCAATTCTGGGATGTGAATTTTTGCGGCAGTACCTTCTTCCATTTTCACTTCTTGCGCAGTAATGGCTTTGGCAATTTCACGTGTATGAGGGTAATGGGTTAGGATTTGTGACCCGATGCGGTCTTTTAAAGGAGTTACAATACTTCCGCGATTGGTATAATCTTCTGGGTTAGCGGTAAAGATAATTTGTGTTTCAATGGGAAGGCGCAATTTGAAACCGCGAATTTGAATTTCTTTTTCTTGCAGTATTGAAAACAAAGCAACTTGAATACGCGCTTGAAGATCGGGTAATTCGTTTAAGACAAAAATACAGCGATGGGCACGGGGAATCATGCCAAAGTGGATCACGCGCTCATCTGCATAAGAGAGCTTTAAATTTGCTGCTTTGATGGGATCAACATCCCCAATCAAGTCTGCAACGGTAACATCTGGTGTCGCTAGTTTTTCAAAAAAGCGTTCGTCGCGGTGTAGCCATTCGATGGGTGTTTCGTCTCCGTGTTGTGCAATTAATTCTTTGGCTTCTCGACTTATAGGATCAAGGGGATCATCGTTGATTTCAGAGCCTGCAACCACTGGAATCCACTCGTCTAATAATTGGGTCATTTGTCTTGCTAGACGGGTTTTGGCTTGCCCGCGTAAACCGAGTAGATTAATGTTGTGCCCTGATAAAAGTGCACGCTCTACATCTGGGATAACTGTATTTTCATAACCAATTAAGCCTTCAAAAGTAGTCACACCATCTCGCAAGCGCTGGCGTAAATTTTTAGCTAATTCGTCTTGTATATTTTGTGGCTTGTAGTCCGTTTTATTAAGGGCGCCAAGGCTAGTAATATTGGGTGAACTCATAGTGGGATTTCTTTATTCTAAGCGTTTTTTTCTGTTTTTTTCATAATCTTCAAAGATCATTTCACCCAAGCCTTTTAGGCCTGTAAAAAAGGCTTTTCCGCGATTTGCTTCGGTAAAGGTGCGTACAAACTGTTGTAAATAAGGATCTTGAGCAATCATAAAGGTAGTGATAGGGATGTGTATTTTTTTGGCTTGACGGGCCATTTTATAACACTTTTCAACTATGCTATCGTCTAGACCTACACTGTTTTTATAGTAACTGCCGTCGGGGAGTTTTAAGCAACTGGGTTTTCCGTCGGTAATCATAAAAATTTGTTTGTTACTGTTCTTTTTTCGACGGAGTAAATCCATGGCCAATTCTAGTCCAGCAACGGTATTGGTATGATAAGGTCCTACTTCGAGGTAGGGAACTTCTTTTAAAGAAATGGGCCAGGCATCGTTCCCAAAAACGAGTATATCAAGGGTGTCTTTTGGATAACGGGTGGTGATTAGTTCTGCTAAGGCCATGGCAACTTTTTTAGCCGGAGTAATGCGATCTTCTCCATAGAGAATCATACTGTGGCTAATATCAATCATCAAGACCGTACTCATCTGGGTTTTAAAGAAACTGTCTTCAACGACCAAGTCATCGTGCTGTAAGGTAAAATCATTTCCTACAGATCGAATTTGCGCATTTTTAATGCTTTGAGTTATGTCTATTTTTTCAAGTGCATCACCAAATTGATAGGCTTTAAACTCGCCTGTATTATCTTCACCTTGCCCTAATTTTTTGGTTTTATGGTTCCCAGCATTTGATTTTTTGAGTTTTCCAAAGATTTGCTTTAATGCGTATTCACGCAAAAGTTTTTCGGTTTTTGGGGTAAGGGCCATACCGTCTCCTTTTCCACTGCCTGTCCCTTTGGGTTGGATATAAGATTTCTGTAAGAGATCTTCGACAAAATCGTCAATGGTGTAGTCTTCATCGGTCAATTGATATTCACGGTCGAGTTCTCGCAACCAATCAATGGCTTCATCAAAATCTCCCGAGGTGTGGGTAATGAGTTCCTTGAAAATTTCAAACAAGCGCTCAAAGGGCGTTTGCTCCTTCGCACGATGTTTTGTAAACCGTATTCCAAGGGAAGTGATTTCATATTTCATAGCCTTTAAAAGTACAGTTTTTTGAGAAAATAGACCGAATTAATTTAAGTTCATTACAAGCCTCCCAGTAACTGTTCTCCCTAATCTTGGAAAGCCAGGTAACGCTCTAAATCGATTGTTAAATAAGTTGATGGCTGCCACTTCTAAACGCAAAGGCTCACTCAAATTTAGTCCTAAGGTTAAATCGACTAAGTTTTTAGCCGAAACTGATCCTGGAAAAACGGGGCTATTGGATGTAAACCAGTCATCCCATTGATAATTAAGAGAAGCATTAAAAATACTATCTGGAGCCTCCTGTAATTTTTCTGCCTTCCGCGAAGCGGAAACGATAATTTCATCAAATCGATTAGAGAAAGAGAGTTGATATTCTTTGGGTTGATTATTTTCTGCCGTAAAAGTTCTATTGTCAAAGCCCACAAAAGAGACTTAAATGGGGATGGGAAAACTGCGTTGGGTACTAAGGGTAAACTGCTCTTGAGCATCTATTACAGTTCCGTTATTACTGTCTTTTATAATAACGGTATCACCATATAACGGTTGACCTTCATCGTCTAAAACAGTTCCAGTAAAAGTGTTTTGGGCAAAAGTAAAAAGCGGAATAAATACGAAAAAAAAAAGGGTTTTTCCACATAGTAGGTTTTTCATGAGTGATAAGATTAGTTTAGACAAATATTAAAAAAATAAATATCTAAACAAAAAATGAGCGAAATAACCTATATTTGCATCACATTCTAAACAAAACGATTGGGAGACTTAAGGTCTTCTTTTTTTTTAGATGAATTTTAAAGAAAAGGTAGAAGCACTTGTACAAGAAGCATTGGTAGAGAATCCAAGCCTCTTTTTAATTGACCTCACTATAGGGGGGGACAACAGTATTCGTGTGTTATTAGACGGCGATCAAGGAGTTACGCTAGAGGCTTGCATGCAAGTGAGTAGAAAAGTAGAACACAATCTCGATAGAGAAGAAAACGACTTTTCGATTGAAGTAAGTTCTTGTGGAGTAGGTTCACCCTTAACGACTCCCCGACAGTTTAAAAAGAATGTATCACGGAAATTAGAAGTGACCGATAGCGAAGATAAGCAAGTGCAAGGCACCCTAGTTGAAGCAACTGACACTTCTTTTACTTTAGAATGGAAAGCACGCGAGCCTAAACCCATTGGAAAAGGAAAGGTGACAGTAACAAAAACAAGAGAATTTCAACACGGCCAATACAATAGCGCCAAAGTAATCGTATCTATTTAAGTAATTAATTATGGAAAATCTAGCATTAATTGATTCGTTTTCAGAGTTTAAAGATGAAAAACTCATCGACAGAGTAACCTTGATGGTTATTTTAGAAGAAGTATTTAGAAATACCCTAAAACGCAAGTTTGGGGCAGATGACAACTTCGATATTATCATTAACCCAGACAAAGGCGATTTAGAGATTTGGAGAAATCGAATCGTTGTTGCTAACGGTGAAGTTGAAGATCCCAACCAAGAAATAGAATTAAAAGAAGCCCAAAAAATCGAGCCCGATTTTGAAGTTGGAGAAGATGTATCTGAAGAAGTCAAATTAATTGATTTAGGGCGTCGCTCTATTTTGACTTTACGCCAAAATCTAGTCGCAAAAATCCACGAGCACGATTCTACTAACATCTTCAAACAATTTAAAGAATTGGAGGGTGAATTATATACTGCAGAAGTCCATCACATTAGAAGTCGTGAAGTGATTTTACTAGACGACGAGGGCAATGAACTAATTTTACCTAAAGATCGTCAAATTGGTTCAGATTTTTACCGCAAAGGAGATAACGTTCGTGGGATAATCGAATCAGTCGAATTACGTGGGAACAAGCCTAGAATTGTTTTCTCAAGAACTTCTCCTAAGTTTTTAGAAAAATTATTCGAGCAAGAAATACCAGAAGTGTTCGATGGTTTAATCAACATCAAAAACGCTGTGCGTATTCCTGGCGATAAAGCAAAAGTTTCGGTAGATTCTTATGATGATCGCATTGATCCTGTAGGGGCCTGTGTAGGGATGAAAGGATCGCGAATTCACGGAATTGTTCGCGAATTAGGTAACGAAAACATTGATGTAATTAATTACACCAATAACTTACAGCTTTATATTACCCGTGCATTATCACCTGCAAAGGTGAACTCCTTAAAAATTGATGAGGAAAACAAACGTGTACAAGTCTTTTTAAACCCAGAAGAGGTCTCAAAAGCGATTGGACGTGGAGGAAATAACATTCGCCTTGCTGGACAATTGACCGGATTTGAAATCGACGTTTACCGTGAAGGAATGGAAGAAGATGTCGAATTGACAGAATTTTCTGATGAAATTGAAGGCTGGGTAATTGAAGAATTTAAGAAAGTAGGGTTAGACACCGCTAAAAGTGTACTAGAGCTAGACATTCAAGAGCTCAATAAGCGCACAGATTTAGAGGATGAAACCATTGAAGAAGTCGTTAAAATATTGAAAGAAGAGTTCGAAGAATAGAGAAAGCGATAATTTTTCTATTTTTGATACCGCATAATACAATCTATGACAGACCAACCAACATTGCGCTTAAACAAAGTTTTACGTGAGCTTAATATCTCACTTGATCGAGCAGTTGAGCACCTTTCGCAACACGGGCACGAAATCGAAGCCCGTCCCACTACTAAAATTTCGCAAGAAGTTTACAATATTCTATTGGACGAATTTGAAACAGATAAGTCTAAAAGAGATGCTTCTGCAGAAATTAGTGAGGAGAAAAGAAAGGAAAAGGAAAACCTTCGTTTAGAGCAAGAGAAGCTTGAACAAGAAAAACTCGAGCGTGAAAAAGCACAGCAAGAAGTGATCAAAGCACGTGCTGCACTAAAAAAGCCAAAAGCGGTTGGGAAAATCGATCTAGAACCTAAAGCGGCACTAGCAAAACCTGAGGAAGAAAAACCCAAAGCCGTTGCTGAAAAACCTGTAAAAGCAAAACCAGCTGAAACAGAAGAAAAAGTTGAACCAGCAAAACCTGCTAAAGAAAAAGTATCTAAAGAAGTCATTAAAGAAACTCCTAAAGCTACCTCTCCAACAAAAGAAGAAGTTAAACCCGTTCCTGTAGCTGCTAAGGAAGAAACGACCAAAGAAGTCGTTGCTGATAAAGCAGAAGATCCAAACAAAGAAGAAGGAGAAGAGAAAATCACCACCCAATACACTAAGTTGTCAGGTCCCAAGAAAACAGGACAAACCATTGACTTAAATCGCTTTAAACAACAAGAGAAGAGTGTAGAAGAAGCCCGTAAGAAAAAGCGTAAACGCATTAGCAAAGAAGCGCCAGGGGGACAAAACAGGGGTGGAGTAAACAATAATAGAAAACCAGGTCAAAAACCTCGCAATCGCCCTGCAGCCGTAGCTAAAGTTGAGCCGACAGAAGAAGAAGTACAAAAGCAAATTAGAGAAACCCTTGAAAAACTTCAAGGCAAAACAAATAAGTCTAAAGGAGCTAAATACCGTCGTGATAAGCGAGTACAACACCGTCAAAAGACTGAAGAAGAATTAGCACAGCAAGAAGCGGAAAGTAAAGTATTAAAAGTAACCGAGTTCATTACCGTAGGTGAAATTGCTACTTTAATGGAAGTAGGTGGGACAGAAATCATTTCTGCATGTATGAGTCTGGGGATCATGGTAACCATGAACCAACGTCTTGATGCAGAAACCTTAAGCATCGTCGCAGATGAATTTGGTTTTAAAGTAGAATTTGTTAAGAGTGATTTAGAAGAAACCTTTGAAGAAGAAGAGGTAGAAGATGAAGCATCTTTAGTGGGTCGTGCTCCTATCGTTACTGTAATGGGACACGTAGATCACGGAAAAACTTCTCTACTTGATTACATTCGTGAAGAAAATGTGATTGCAGGAGAATCTGGTGGAATTACCCAGCACATTGGTGCCTATTCGGTCACATTAAAAAATGGTCAAAAAATCACCTTCTTAGATACACCAGGTCACGAGGCCTTTACCGCCATGCGTGCACGTGGAGCTCAAGTTACAGATATCGCCATTATTGTTATTGCAGCAGATGACAGCATCATGCCACAAACAAAAGAAGCGATTAGTCACGCACAAGCTGCGGGAGTACCTATTATTTTTGCGATCAATAAAGTAGATAAACAAACAGCTAATCCCGACAAAATTAAAGAAGGACTTGCTGCCATGAATTTAATGGTTGAAGATTGGGGAGGAAAAATTCAGTCTCAAGATATTTCTGCCTTAAAAGGTACTGGCGTCGACGAGCTGCTAGAAAAAGTATTACTCGAAGCAGAATTATTAGAGCTAAAAGCTAATCCTGAAAGAAAGTCTAAAGGAACTGTAGTAGAAGCCTATCTTGATAAAGGACGCGGTTATGTCTCTACTATTTTAGTGCAAACGGGAACCTTACAAATTGGAGATTATATTCTTGCAGGAAAACACAGCGGGAAGGTAAAAGCCATGTTTGATGAAAGAGGGAAAGATATTACCGAAGCGCCACCCTCAACCCCAATTTCTATTTTAGGACTAGACGGCGCACCTCAAGCTGGAGATAATTTTAATGTCTTAGAAGACGAACGTGAGGCCAAGCAAATTGCGGCTAAACGCACACAGTTGTTACGCGAACAAAATGTGCGTACCCAGCGTCACATTACGCTTGACGAAATTGGACGTCGTATTGCCTTAGGAGACTTCCAAGAACTAAATATTATCCTTAAAGGAGATGTAGATGGATCTGTTGAAGCATTGACAGATTCGCTTCAAAAACTCTCAACCGAAGAAATTCAGGTGAATATCATTCACAAAGGAGTAGGTGCCATCACAGAGTCTGATGTACTATTAGCTTCTGCTTCCGATGCAATCGTATTAGGGTTTAACGTACGCCCCATGGGGAACGCCCGTGCTATCGCAGAGAAAGAAGAAATCGATATTCGCTCTTATTCCATTATTTACGACGCCATTAACGACGTTAAAGATGCCATGGAAGGAATGCTTTCCCCAGAAATGAAAGAAGAAGTTACAGGTACCGCAGAAATTCGTGAAACCTATAAAATCTCTAAAGTGGGAACCATTGCAGGTTGTATGGTAACTTCTGGTAAAATTTACCGCAACAGTGGAATTAGAATTATTCGTGAAGGAATTGTGGTTTATACCGGAACTTTAAGCTCTTTAAAACGTTTTAAAGACGATGTTAAGGAAGTGGCTAAAGGCTATGATTGTGGATTGCAAATCAAGAATTACAACGATATCAAAATTGAAGATGTAATTGAATTCTTCCAGGAAGTAGCCGTAAAGAAAACCCTATAAATTATTAGGCTCAAGTAAGAAAGCAGAAGGGTAATACTTTCTGATTTCTTCTAGTTTCTGACTGGCAATGTTAAGGTCTTTAAAACGCCCCACACGTACTTTGTAGTTAGGGGTTTCAAAGCTCAATTCAGCCTCCCATTCGGGGAAATTGATCTTAAATTCTTTTAAGATTCTGTTCGCCGCAGTATTGTTTCCATAGTATAGTTGAATGGCATAATATTGATTTTCAAACACAGCTTTGTTAACCTCGATTTTGCGTTCGATAAGGGCTTTAACCGTTGGTGTGGTTTCAATTTTTGAAGGTTGCTCTTGTCCACTTATTGTTGAACTAAATGCAACAAAAATTCCTGTGGTAATGGTCTTTAAGATACTATACTGATTCATTTTACAAAGAAATACAATTTCACCTTTACTTTAAATGCTTCAACAGAATTAACACATTATTTAGACTGATTATAAATTAGAGAAATGCAAATAAGAACCTTTTCCCGAGAGCGGTCTATGTCTTACTTTTGTGGTGGATTTTAGCGCATCAATTTGATGATCTACATTAATATTTATTTATCGCATGAGGAAGAGTAGCCTTGGAGCTGTTGCAGGAGTAAAGAATTTGTTCATAGTAATTGCTATATCATTTGCCTTTACTGTTAGTGCGCAGGAAGCCGACCCAATCGCAGGAAAGAAATTGTTCAATGCAAATTGTGCAGCCTGTCACAAACTAAATAAGAAAGCAGTAGGTCCAGCCTTAAAAGGGGTTTCGGCGAAGTATGACAAAGAGTGGTTGTACAGCTGGATCAAAAATAGCGCAGCCATGATTAAAGAGGGTGATGCTCAAGCTGTGGCCATTTGGGAAGAATACAACAAAACTGCGATGAATGCATTCCCGCAGTTATCAAATGCAGATATAGATAACATCATTGCCTATACAGATTACACTCCTCCAGCCCCTGCAGTGCCTGCAGTAGCAGCAGCAACTTCAACGCCGGCAGGAGATTCTTTTTCCAACGATATTATTCTAGGAGCACTGGCCCTAGTTTTTGGTATACTAGTAGTCATGTTGATTTTAGTCAACAAGACCTTACAGAAAATTGCCGCGGCGCAAGGAGTGGAATTAGCCCCTGTGGTTGAAAAGCCTGCCCGTCGTCCATTGTGGCAAGCCTTTGCACAAAACCAATTTTTGGTATTACTTTCTGTAGTATTCCTATTGCTATCAAGTGCATACTTTGCATATGGGTACTTAATGCAAGTAGGCGTCGACCAGGGTTATATGCCGGTACAGCCCATCCATTACTCTCATAAAATTCACGCTGGAGCAAACCAGATCGAGTGTAAATACTGTCACTCTTCTGCAAGGGTTTCAAAGCATTCAGGTATTCCTTCTCTTAATGTTTGTATGAACTGTCACAAAAATATTGCAGAATACAACGGCGAGGAAGATCTAGAGAATGGTTATACCAAAGAATTCTATACCAAAGAAATCAAGAAATTATATGCTGCAGTAGGTTGGGATGAAGAAAACCAGCAGTACACTGGTGAAACAGAGCCAGTAAAATGGGTGCGTATTCATAATTTACCAGACTTTGTTTACTTCAACCACGCACAACACGTGCAAGTAGGACAGATTGAGTGTCAAACCTGTCACGGACCAGTTGAAGAGATGGAAATTATGTATCAATACTCTCCCTTAACCATGGGGTGGTGTATCAACTGTCACAGAGAAACAAATGTGAAAGTAAAAGATAACGAGTATTATACTAAAATACACGAGGCACTTTCGAAGAAATACGGAGTGGAAAAACTCACAGCAGCCCAAATGGGAGGCTTAGAGTGTGGTAAGTGTCACTATTAATAAGAGCTTAAACAGAAGAATGTCTTATGGCAGCAAATAAAACCTATTGGAAAAATGCAGAACAGCTCAAGGAGAATTCTCCTATGGTTGATCAGCTTGAGCAAAAAGAATTTGCCGAGTATATTCCAGTAAACGAATTTTTAGAGGATAAAGAAGCTTTAGAAGAGAGTAGTACTTCACGTCGCGACTTTTTAAAGTATGTTGGATTTAGCACAGCAGCAGCTTCATTAGCCGCCTGTGAGGGTCCAGTGATTAAATCTGTCCCTTATGTAGTGCAACCAGAACAAATTCGTCCTGGAGTAGCGAATTATTATGCTACTGCAATTGCAGATGGATTTGATTTTGGGAGTATATTGATCAAGACCAGAGAAGGGCGCCCTATTAAAGTTGAAAATAATCCAGACGCTCCTGTTCTAGGTGGTGCAAATGCCCGTGTTAACGCTTCGGTTTTATCGATGTATGACACACAGCGTTTACAAGGACCTAAGGGAAATGGAACAGATATTAGCTGGGAAGATCTACACCTTCAAGTAGGAGCAAAGCTTAACGCGCTTGCCGCCACAAACAAAGAAGTTGTCCTATTGACCCAGACTTTTGCAAGTCCAACAACAGAAAAATTAATTGCTGATTTTACAGCAAAGTACCCTAACGTAAAACACGTTTCTTTTGACACAGTCGCTTATGCAGACGCGGTAGATGCTTTTCAAGAAGCTTATGGTGTTCGCGCATTAGCAGATTATGACTTTAGCAAAGCGGAAGCCATTGTATCTGTTGGTGCAGATTTCTTAGGAGACTGGCAAGGAGGCGGATTTGATTCAGGCTATTCTAAAACACGTGTTCCTTCAAAAGACCACGGGAAAGCTAAGATGTCAAAACACTTCCAATTTGAAGCAAACATGACCTTGAGTGGAGCCGCTGCAGATCACAGAGTGCCTGTAACCCCTTCTGCTCAAAAAAATATATTAGCGCACCTTTATGGAGCGATCACTGGAACTACTGTAAGTGGATCTTTAAGTCAAGCGCATCAAGCAAAAGTTGATGCTGCTGTTGCCGCTCTAAAAGCAGCTGGTGACAAGGCTGTTGTAGTGAGTGGAATTCAAGACAATGGAGCACAAGCCATCGTTTTAGCCATTAATAATGCTTTAGGTAGTGTGGTGATGGACGCTAACAGCCCACGTCTTATCCGTCAAGAAAACGGCGGTGAAGTAAAACCTGTTATCGATGCGGTTATCGCTGGAACTTTAGGAGGTTTAATCACTGTAGGGATTAATCCGGTATACAGCCTGCCAGAAGGTGAAGCTTTCGCTGAAGGGATGAAAAAGCTAGACTTGTCTGTTGCTTTCAGTATGAAAGAAGACGAGACTGCTGTTGCCGCACAATATATCGCAGCAACGCCTCACTATTTAGAATCATGGGGAGATTACGAATTTAAAGCGGGACACTACGCATTAGCTCAGCCTACAATTCGCCCATTATTTGATACCGTACAGTTTCAAGATTCTTTATTAAAATGGACTGGTAGCGAGGCCAGCTACTATGATTCGATTAAGTCTAACTGGGCAGAAACTATTTTAGGAGATTCCTCTTGGAATACCGTTCTGCACGATGGATATTTAAGTGCTGCTAACGCAAGCCAAAACGACTACAATGCAACAGATTTATCTGCTGCAGTAGCAAGTCTTGCAAGCGCGCAAACAGAAGGCCTAGAATTAGTTTTATACACTAAAACTGGAATGGGGGATGGTCAACAAGCCAATAACCCATGGTTACAAGAATTTCCTGATCCAATTACCCGTATTACTTGGGACAACTACTTAACAGTTGCTGCGGCAGACGCTGCTGCTTTAGGCTTAAAGAACGTCAATGTAGCCAATGGGGCCCTTAACGGAAGTTATGCTAAAGTAACTGTTGGAGACAAAACCCTTACACTTCCTGTAGTGATTCAGCCTGGACAGGCAAAAGGATCTGTAGGACTTGCCCTGGGGTATGGTGAGCGAAAAGGATTACAAGACGAGATGAATGTTGGGGTGAATGCCTTTGCATTTTATAACAATGCCAAAAATGTTCAGTCTGCTAGTGTAAGTCTAGCCGACGGTTTCCACGAGTTTGCGTGTACACAGTTACACAATACCTTAATGGGTCGTGGGGATATTGTCAAAGAAACAACCCTAGAGGTATTCAATACAAAAGACAAGTCCTACTGGAATGCAATTCCTGTTGTGTCTAAAAATCACATGGAGCAAGAAGTAACTTCTCCAGGAGTAGATATGTGGCAAGCGTTTGATCGTTCGATTGGGCACCACTTTAACTTGTCAATTGACCTAAATGCTTGTACGGGATGTGGAGCCTGTGTTATTGCATGTCATGCAGAAAATAATGTCCCAGTAGTAGGGAAAGAAGAAGTGCGTAAATCAAGAGATATGCACTGGTTGCGTATTGACCGTTATTACTCTTCAGACGTAACCTTTGAGGGGGATAATGAAACCAAAGAGAATATTTCTGGTCTAGGAGATTCATTGACCACTTTTGGACGTATGGAGCAAGCTTCAGAAAATCCACAAGTTACTTTCCAGCCTGTAATGTGTCAGCACTGTAATCACGCACCTTGCGAAACAGTCTGTCCAGTAGCGGCATCTTCTCACGGGCGTCAAGGGCAAAATCACATGGCCTATAACCGCTGTGTAGGAACACGTTACTGTGCCAATAACTGTCCTTATAAAGTAAGACGTTTTAACTGGTTCTTATACAATAAGAACGATGAGTTTGATTACCACATGAATAACGACTTAGGTCGCATGGTATTAAATCCAGATGTTGTTGTCCGTTCAAGAGGAGTAATGGAGAAATGTTCTATGTGTATTCAAAAAACACAAAAAACAATTCTCGATGCAAAATTAGATGGACGTGAAATAAAAGATGGTGAATTCCAAACGGCTTGTTCTGCTGCATGTAGCAACGGTGCAATGACCTTTGGTGACATCAATGACAAGGAAAGTAAGATTTCCGAATTAAAAGAAAATGAACGTATGTATCACTTATTGGAGCATGTAGGGACAAAACCTAACGTGATGTACCAAACCAAAGTGAGAAACGTATAATATAACTAGATAAAGCAATCGCATATGGCCTCGCATTACGAAGCACCGATTCGAAAACCCTTAGTTACTGGAGACAAGTCATACCACGACGTTACCATTGATGTAGCCGCACCAGTAGAGGGAGTTGCCAACCGCCAGTGGTGGATAGTATTTGGCATCGCATTAACCGCTTTCCTTTGGGGAGTAGGATGTATCATTTATACCATTTCAACTGGAATTGGAACATGGGGACTCAACAAAACTGTTGGGTGGGCATGGGATATTACCAACTTTGTATGGTGGGTAGGTATTGGTCACGCCGGAACCTTGATTTCTGCTGTACTGCTACTGTTCCGTCAAAAATGGCGTATGGCGATTAACCGATCTGCAGAGGCGATGACTATTTTCTCTGTCATCCAGGCAGGTTTATTCCCTATTATCCACATGGGCCGTCCATGGTTAGCCTATTGGGTACTCCCTATACCAAATGGTTTTGGGTCATTATGGGTTAACTTTAACTCTCCCTTACTATGGGATGTATTTGCCATCTCAACTTATTTATCTGTATCATTAGTCTTCTGGTGGACGGGTCTTTTACCTGATTTTGCGATGCTACGCGATCGCGCAGTTCGCCCTTTCCAAAAGAAAATCTATGCTTTACTAAGCTTTGGATGGTCTGGAAGAGCAAAAGACTGGCAACGTTTTGAAGAGGTTTCTTTAGTATTAGCCGGTTTAGCCACACCATTAGTACTTTCTGTACACACCATTGTATCATTTGACTTTGCTACTTCTGTTATTCCAGGATGGCACACCACGATTTTCCCTCCTTATTTTGTAGCTGGAGCGATCTTTTCTGGATTTGCCATGGTAAACACCCTCTTAATTATTATGCGTAAAGTATCGCATTTAGAAGATTATATTACGGTACAACACATCGAATTGATGAATATCGTTATCATGATCACTGGTTCGATTGTGGGAGTTGCTTATATCACAGAGCTATTCATTGCTTGGTACTCTGGAGTTGAATACGAACAATACGCCTTCTTAAACCGTGCGACTGGACCCTACTGGTGGGCCTATTGGGCAATGATGAGTTGTAACGTATTTTCACCACAGTTCATGTGGTTTAAAAAATTGAGAACAAGTATTATGTTCTCTTTCATTATTTCGATTGTAGTAAACATAGGAATGTGGTTTGAGCGTTTTGTGATTATCGTTACCTCTTTACACCGTGATTATCTTCCATCTTCATGGACGATGTTCTCGCCCACCTTTGTTGACATTGGAATCTTTATTGGAACAATAGGCTTCTTCTTTGTTCTCTTCTTATTGTATGCAAGAACTTTCCCAGTGATTGCGCAAGCAGAGGTGAAAACGATATTAAAATCTTCAGGAGAGAAGTACAAAAAATTAAGAGACGGAAATGAGTAATCAAGTAATTCACGCATTATACGATGACGATGACACGCTATTAAGCGCAGTCAAAGAAGTACGTGCAAAAAAGCACCACATCGAAGAAATATATACCCCTTTTCCTGTTCACGGTCTAGATAAAGCCATGGGCTTAGAAGAGACAAGAATCGCGATTATGGCCTTTATTTATGGTTGTATTGGATTTGGTGTTGCCGTTGCCATGATCAACTTTATTATGATTGAAGATTGGCCGCAGAACATTGGAGGAAAACCTAGTTTTAGCTTTTTAGAAAACATGCCAGCATTTGTTCCAGTAATGTTTGAAATGACTGTTTTCTTTGCGGCTCACCTTATGGTAATTACCTTTTATTTGCGTAGCCGTTTATGGCCGTTTAAAGAAGCCGAAAACCCTAACCCGTTAACTACAGATGATATGTTTTTAATGGAAATAGAATTAAAGGATAACGAAAAGGAGTTAACCACCTTATTGAAAGAAACGGGTGCTGTAGAAATTACTGTACCAGAAAACACGGAAGAATAATGAAGAAGTTAATTAGCCTTTCATTTAGTATCGTTGTGGCCTTAGGACTAGGGTCATGCCAAGATCCGTCTAAACCGAATTACCAATATTTTCCTAACATGTATGAACCAGTAGGCTATGAAGCCTATGCTGATTCTGATGCTTTTGCTAATGGGATTGAAGCCCAACTTCCAGCAGAAGGTTCAATTGCTCGCGGATGGCAGCCTTATGAATATCCTGACACTAATGACGGATATGAGATGGCTAAAGTCGAATTGCAATCCCCTCTCGCACAAACAGAAGCACATTTAGCCGAAGGAAAAGAACTTTATGGTCTCTACTGTGCTGTTTGCCATGGAAAAAAAGGAGATGGTCAAGGAATTTTAATGACCCGCGAAAAGTTTCTAGGGGTCCCTAGTTATGCTGATCGTGAGATAACAGAAGGAAGTATTTACCACGTACTAATGTATGGTAAAAACGCTATGGGGTCTCATGCCGGTCAAGTAAATGCAACAGAGCGCTGGCAAATTGCCCAGCATGTAATGGAATTAAGAAGCGCCTTGCTTAAATAATATTAAAAGGTCTATGTATACGTTTTCAAATAAACTCAGAAATTTAGCCTTTGCCTTTATGGCGATAGGATTGGCCGGACTGGTGTATGGTTTCCTTAGCGCTCCTAAAACAGTGGAAGAAGCCAAAGCCATGGTAGCGACAGAACACCATGGAGCAGGACATGGAGAAGAGCAGTCTTCAGACCACGCAGCGCCAGTTCATGCAGAAACTGCACACGACACACATCAAGAAGAAGGATATGGTGAAGTGGCGCATGAAGAAGATCATGACGTTTCACATGACGAACACCTTTTCCACCAGTTGCAAAATAAACCATGGGCAGCACTCTATGTAGCAGCGTTCTTTTTCTTTATGATCGCATTAGGAACCCTTGCATTCTATGCTATACAACGAGCAGCTCAAGCTGGATGGTCTCCTGTCCTTTACAGAGTAATGGAAGGAATCACCGCCTATTTATTGCCAGGTGGAATTATTGTAATCGCTATTCTTACTATGTCAGGATTCCACATGAATCACTTATTTATCTGGATGGATCCAGAAGTAGTGGCACATGATAAATTAATTGCTGGGAAAGTAGCCTTTTTAAATGTTCCTTTCTTTTTAGGAAGAGCAGTTTTCTTTTTAGCAGGATGGGTTTTATATCGCTTTATCTCGCGTAAATTTTCTTTGGCACAAGACAATGCATCAGATAATAGTAATCACGTTAAAAACTTTCGCTTATCGGCAGGATTTTTAGTATTCTTTATCGTGACAGAATCAATTATGTCTTGGGACTGGATTATGTCGATTGACCCACACTGGTTTAGTACCCTCTTTGGATGGTATGTATTTGCCAGTATGTTTGTCTCTGGGATTACAGCGATTGCCTTAATCACGATTTACTTAATGTCAAAAGGATACTTAGAATTTGTTAATGATTCTCATATTCATGATCTAGGGAAATTCATGTTCGGGGTGAGTGTATTCTGGACCTATTTGTGGTTCTCTCAATTCATGTTAATATGGTATTCTAATATTCCAGAAGAAGTAACCTATTTTATTACTCGTATTGAGGATTACAACATTACCTTCTTTGGTATGATTGCGATGAATTTCTTATTCCCTTTATTGATCTTAATGAATAGTGACTACAAGCGAACAAATTACTTCATTATTATGGCAGGAATAGTGATCATTTTAGGGCACTACTTAGATGTCTTTAATATGATTATGCCTTCTGCAGTAGGAGACCAATGGTTTATAGGAATTCCAGAAGTAGGAGGATTTTTCTTCTTCTTAGGATTATTTATTTATACAGTATTTACAGCATTAACGAAAGCACCGCTTTTAGCCAAAGGAGATCCTTATATGGGCGAGAGCGAGCGTTTTCATTATTAAAATATAATTAGAAAAGATA
>JAKMGK010000005.1 GCA_022424955.1 Flavobacteriaceae bacterium | reverse complement strand
CCTTATAGTAGATGATGAGCCCGATATTTTAGAAATATTGTCATTTAATTTATCTAACGAAGGCTACCAGATTTTTACTGCAGAAAATGGTAAAGAGGGGTTGGAATTAGCGGCTCAACACCTGCCACATCTAATTATTCTTGATGTAATGATGCCCGTTATGGATGGAATAGAAACTTGTGAGCGATTACGAATGGACAAACGTTTTGAAAACACAGTGATCTTGTTTTTATCGGCAAGAGGAGAAGATTATTCTCAAGTAGCTGCTTTTGAATCTGGTGCAGATGATTATGTTACTAAACCCATAAAACCCAGAATTTTTAATTCTAAAGTAAAAGCCATGCTTCGTCGCTTTTTAAAAGACGATGTAGGGGATAGTCTAGTTCTTGGAGACATGGAAATCAATGTAGAAGAATATAAAGTTATTCAAAAAGGAGACGAAATCACCTTACCACGAAAAGAATTTGAACTCCTTTATTTATTAGCCTCTAAGCCTGGAAAGGTTTTCAAGCGTTTAAAAATAATGGAATCTGTTTGGGGGAGTGATGTGGTAGTAGGAGATCGTACCATTGATGTTCATATTAGAAAGCTGCGTGAGAAACTAGGAGATGATTACTTTAAAACAGTTAAAGGGGTAGGCTATAAATTTGTCAATGCCAAAGAGTAAAACTAAATCATGAATCAACGCTTCAGTACAGCATTACAATTATCGCTTCTTATCGTAATTGTATTTAGTTTGATTGTAGGGATCACTTTCTATCTTTATGAAGGAAGTCTGGATCCTTTATTTCAAGCCACTAATTATGTTGTCATTTGTCTACTCGCCTTATTTATCCTCTCTTTTGTATTGATTCAAATGATTATTGAAAACTTTATTCTCACAAAAGTGAAATCCTTATATCAAGATTTATTGCCCACAGGGATTCCTTTAAATGAAGATTCACTGCAAAAGGATGTGATTTCTATAACTCAAAGTTTACAAAAATTTGCCAAAGAAAGTAAACTTGAAATTGAACTACTTAAGGATAAAGAGAATTATAGAAGAGAGTTTATTGGGAATCTAGCGCATGAATTGAAAACTCCCATGTTTACCGTCCAGGGTTTTATTCTTACTTTATTGGATAATGACGTAACAGATGAAAAAACGGTAAAAAAATACCTTAAAAAAGCCGCTAATGGAGTTGATCGATTGGGTTTTATCATTAAAGATTTAGATCTAATCACTCAATTTGAGACTGGGGTAACCACTTTAAATGTAGAGCAATTTGATATTGCAGACTTGATTAAAGATATTGTTGAAATGCTTGAAATAAAGGCCAAAAAAAGTGGGGTAAATCTACAGTTCAACTCTAATCAAGACAGCCCCATTATGGTCTTGGGAGATACGGAGCGACTCACCCAGGTGTTAACTAATCTGGTGATCAATTCTTTTAAATATGGAGTAGAAAACGGGACCACAGAAATTGAAATTGGCGAATTAAACGAGACTAAAATTCTTGTTCGTGTTATTGATAACGGAAAAGGAATTGCAGAAGAGCATCTTCCGCGTTTATTCGAGCGCTTTTATCGGGTAGAAAAAACAAGAAATCGCAATGAAGGAGGCTCTGGTTTGGGGCTGGCAATTGTAAAGCATATTATTGAAGCCCACAACGAAAAGATCTTTGTTGAAAGTACCCCTAAGGTGGGCTCAGAATTTTCTTTTACCCTAAGTCGGGTGAAAGCCTAAAATGCTGCCTATTTTTATTTAATTTTGCTACAAAATACAACCGTGGGAAGTAAAAATAAACTGAAGCGATTCAATCAAAATCTAAGCTTTTCTAATGTTATTCAGCCTGAAAGAGAAGAAGTTACTTCAGGAGAATTTCGTTTTAAAGGAAAATGGAGACAAGACTTTTTTAAAAACGATCGTCCCATAGTGGTCGAGTTAGGTTGTGGAAAAGGAGAATATTCGGTTTATTTAGCACAGAAGTATCCAGAGAAAAACTTTGTTGGGGTAGATATCAAGGGGGCACGCTTCTGGGCTGGCGCCAAAGAATCACTTGAATTAGGGCTGTCTAATGTGGGATTTTTAAGAACCCAGATAGAATTGATTGATGCTATTTTTGAAGAAAATGAAGTAGATGAAATCTGGATTACTTTCCCCGATCCACAAATTAAGTTTAAACGAACCAAACACCGTTTAACTAACCCCGCATTTTTAGATCGCTATCATACCATACTTAAGCCCGAAGGGCAAATTCATCTAAAAACAGATAGTGAATTTTTACACGGCTATACGCTAGGGTTACTCGAGGGGAAAGGTTGGGAAGTCGATTATGCACATCACAATGTTTATGGCAATCCCTATTCACCTAAACATGTTACCGCCATTCAAACCCATTATGAGCGTTTGTTTATGGAAAAAGGACGTTTGATTACCTACTTAAGCTTTCGTTTCCCAAATGGCTAAAGCAGATGTAAACTTTTTTGAAAAGGTATATCAGGTGGTTCGACAAATTCCCGAAGGCAGAGTGAGTTCTTATGGTGCAATTGCTCGAGCAATAGGATCTCCACAAAGCGCAAGAATGGTAGGCTGGGCGATGAATGCTTCTCACAATGTCGAAGATGTCCCTGCCCACAGAGTGGTGAATAGAATGGGGCTCTTAACGGGAAAGCATCACTTTGATGGAACAAATTTAATGCAACAATTATTAGAGAACGAAGGTATTGAGGTAATTGAAAATCAAATTCAAGGCTTTGATGAGGTTTTTTGGGATCCTAATCAAGAAGGAGTTTAAAGCTAGGAGAGAAACTTTTTTTGTCCACTTCTTCCCAGTATATTTGTAATATTAGAATCAGTTTAAAAAACACAAATGGATATTACCAAAAAGGCTGTACAACAGGCATTAACGACAATTACTCTTCCTGGAGATGGAAAACATTTAATGGAAAGTGGAGCCGTTAAAAACATTCTTGTTTTTGGCGAAGAAGTCGTGATTGATCTAACTGTACAAAACCCCAGCCTTCAGGCCCGTAAAAAGCTCGAAGTTGAGATATTAAAATGTATCCATGAAGAGGTTCACCCTAAAGCTAAAATTAAAATAAATATTACGGTAGAAGCCCCACCAAAGGCAGAACCAATCAAAGGGAAGCCCATTCCTGGAATAGACAATATTATCGCTATTTCTTCCGGAAAAGGAGGCGTAGGAAAATCAACTATAACCGCCAATATAGCCGTTACCCTTGCAAAGATGGGCTTTAAAGTGGGAGTATTAGATGCAGATATTTATGGCCCTTCGATTCCTACCATGCTTGATATGGAGGGTGCAAGACCATTATCAATCAATGTGGATGGTGCTTCAAAAATGGAACCCATAGAGAACTATGGTGTTAAGGTGCTATCGATAGGCTTTTTCACGCAACCAGATCAAGCCGTGATTTGGCGAGGTCCCATGGCAGCAAAAGCTTTAAATCAAATGATTTTTGATGCAGCATGGGGCAATTTAGATTTCTTATTACTTGATCTACCGCCTGGTACAGGAGACATTCATTTGAGTATTGTTCAATCTTTACCAATCAATGGTGCAGTGGTGGTCTCAACACCACAGAATATTGCACTTGCAGATGCTAAAAAGGGCATTGCGATGTTCCAGCAGGACAATATCAATGTGCCTGTTTTAGGAATCGTCGAAAACATGGCTTACTTTACACCAGAAGAACTTCCAGAAAATAAGTATTACTTATTTGGTAGAGAAGGTGCAAAAAATCTCGCTGCAGATAAAGAGGTCCCATTCTTAGGAGAGGTCCCTATAGTGCAAAGTATTCGCGAGGCAGGTGATGTAGGTCGTCCAGCGGCCTTGCAAAATAAGACGGCAGTTAGTGACGCTTTTGAAGAAGTAACGCGAAACACTGTTTCAGAACTAATAAAGAGAAACGATCACCTACCTCCAACACAGACAGTAAAAATAACCACAATGGCCGGATGTTCGGCCGTGAAAAAGTAAAACCAATTAAAATGGAATTAAAAGATAAAGTAATGCTTGCTCTTGACGAAATCAGACCCTTTTTAGCGGCTGATGGAGGAGATATTTCTTTGATTGAGATCATAGAAGATAAAATCGTAAAAGTGCAACTACAAGGCGCTTGCGCAGGATGTTCTGTTAATCAAATGACGCTAAAGTCTGGCGTTGAAATGACCATCAAAAAGCATGCGCCACAAATTGAACAGGTAATTAATTTAGAAGCATAAGACGAATGTCAGATATTAGCATTTCTATTATCGATAGGGAAGGGGAAACCCATCAAATAGATGCACCCACAGATATGGCGATGAATTTGATGGAAGTTTGTAAAGCCTATGAATTACCGGTAGAAGGAACCTGTGGTGGCATGGCCCTATGTGCCTCTTGTCAATGTTATATTCTATCTGATCACGATTTAGGAGAACGTTCAGATGACGAAGAAGCCATGCTAGCAGAAGCATTTAACGTTAGAGAAACTAGCCGTTTAGGCTGTCAAATTCCTATTACAGAAAATTTAGAAGGCCTTCAAGTAGAACTTGCTCCAGAAGAAGACTAACTTCTTCGTATATTGAAAAACCTATTGAATTATTAAAATGAAAAAAACACTCCTTTTTTTGTGTGGCTTGTTGCTATTAAATTGTCAGCAACCTAAAACTGTTTCCAAAGTTCAGTCAACCCCCCTTATGCCTATTTCAGAATTAGATATGGCAAAAGGAATTTTATATGAAGCAAATATTCGTCAATTTACGAATGAAGGTACTTTTAACGCTTTTGCTAAAGAATTGCCACAAATAAAAGCCCTAGGCGTAAATATTTTATGGCTAATGCCTACATATCCTATTTCGACAATCAAGAGTAAAGGGCCTTTAGGGAGTTACTATGCAGTATCAGATTACAAAGGGGTAAATCCAGAGTATGGGACTTTAGAAGATTTAAAAGCCCTGGTTAATCAAGCGCATGATCTAGGGATGTATGTGATTTTTGACTGGGTCCCAGGTCACACTGGTTGGGATCACGTTTGGATTGAAAGTAATCCAGAGTTTTATCTAAAGAACGAAGCAGGCGAAATTATCGATCCTATCGATCCTAGAACGGGGCAATCTTTTGGCTGGACAGATGTCGCTGATCTTGATTATGATAATCAAGCCATGCGAACTGCCATGAAAGAGGCAATGCTATATTGGGTAAAAGAGGTGGATATTGATGGCTACCGTGTCGATCAAGCTTATGCTGTTCCTATGGGTTTTTATGAAGATGTCTTTCCTGCAATGAAAGAGATCAAGCCTGTTTTTCTTTTAGGAGAGACAGATGCCAATCATCCTGGCGGAATGGAGCACTTAAAAAACTTTAACGCTTCTTATGATTTTCCTGGGCATCATTTAACAAAAGATATTGTCCATGGTCATAAAACCGTGATGGACTATGCTAAGCATCGTGAAAACTTTATTTTAAAGCACGATCCCGCGCACTTGTTACTCAATTTTGTGAGTTCTCACGATGAAAATGCTTGGGCTGGGACAGTAGAAGAGTTATATGGAGATGCAGCTCATGCGATGATGGCGTTAAATTATACTGCACCTGGACTACCTTTCTTATATAGCGGTGTAGAATATGATTTAGATAAGCGTTTATTGTTCTTTGAAAAAGACAGTTTTCCTCGTGTAGCAGGAGAGACCTATCAACTCTTGAAACAATTAGGAGAATTAAAAGTAAATCACCCTTCATTACACGCGGGAAAAGATGCAGGAAAATTCCGTGCGATAGAAACCTCTTTAAAAGATAAGGTACTCGCTTTTGAACGTTCAAAAGAGGGAGATACCATTGTCTTTATTGCTAATATGTCTAGAGACCATATCGGATTTACTTCACCTTATAATGGAGAATTTATGCGTTATCAAGATGATAAAGCGAAGCGTTTATCCTTTTCATATGAATATCGCATGAAACCGTGGGAGTTTTGGATTCTTAAAAAATAAATTACCCTTATGAAACATCAATTCTTATTGAGTATGCTGCTGTTATCTCTTTTTTCTTGTACCTCGGTCACGCAACCACTGGTTGTAGGGCACCGTGGGGCAAGGGGACATGTGGCAGAAAATACCGTCGCCTCTGTAAAAAAAGCATTAGAATTAGGGGTAGATGGGATTGAGATTGATGTCTTTGTTTGTGCTTCTGGCGAGTTAGTTGTATTTCACGACAAAACCCTTGATAAGTTAACCGATACAACAGGCTATATTGAAGCGATAGATTTAGATTCTATTCGTAAAATAACCGTACTTGGTAGAGAGCCTATCCCTACTTTAGAAGAAGTGCTAGAGACGATTAATGCTAAAGCAGTTTTGAATATAGAATTAAAAGGAACTAGAACAGCAAAGCCCACTTATGCCTTGCTTAAAAAATATTTTGATGAAGGAAAATTAAGCCCATCAGATGTATTTATCTCAAGTTTTGATTGGAATGAATTAGCGTTATTTTATCGTGAAACCAAAGAAGTATCCATCGCTGTTCTAACAGAAGATGATCCAATAGATGCAATTCCAGTTGCGTTAAGTTTAGAAGCTTTTGCCATTAATCCTAACCATAAAAGCTTGACCAAAAAGAATGTAAAGAAAATTCATGCTGCTGGCTTAAAAATCTATCCATGGACCATTAACGAGCCAGAAGACATCACCCGAATGAAAGTATTAGGGGTGGATGCGATTATCACAGACTACCCTGAAAGAGTTTATCCACAATAAAAATGAAACCCTCCAAGAAATAAGGAGGGTTTCTTACTGGATTCGAATACCCCACTTTTGCTTGTTTACAAGCAACCTTGAATCCAGCAATAATATTATTAATAGTAATTGCCTCAGGGTCATGTGATATTCAAAAAAGAGAATGGAATATCATGGTAATTAATTGAGGACTTTAACGAAAGATACAAAAAAAACTAAACCAACAGCTTTAGTTGTTTAAATAGTAAATCCCAAGATTGAGAAAACTGGCAAAACTAACCCATGCAACATAAGGATAAAGTAAGTATGCCGAGGGTTTGTTCACTATTTTAAACCAATAGATGGTTTTGATAATTAAATAAAGCAGTAGCCCAATAACAAGCAGAGCAATTCCCGGGCTTTTTAATCCAAAAAACACAATGCTCCACAAGCCATTCACGATTAGTTGTGCTCCAAAGTGATAGAGTGCTGTTTTTACCCATTTATGATGGCTTCCTTTAGCCCAAACCAAGCCAGCTGCTATCCCCATTAGGCAGTAAAGTGTGGTCCAAACTGGAGCAAATAGCCAATTTGGGGGAGTAAAAAAAGGCTTCTCTAAACCCGCATACCAAGTGGGAATAGCGGCCTGAGTGATAAAGCCAGAAAGCCCGCCAATACTTAGACACAAGATCACAAAAAAACTAATTCCAATAAGTGTTTTTAGCCTTCGTTTCATTTATTTTTTTATATAAGAAAGGTAGAAAATATTATTTGAAGCATCATGCCATTGAATGTGTTATCTTTAACCCATGACTATCGAAAAAGAATTTTTAGCTGCTTCTTTTCCTGCGCAGCATGGAAAAGTGAGTTGGTCTTCTCCTTCTAATATTGCCTTAATTAAATACTGGGGGAAATATGGGAATCAATTACCGCAAAACCCTTCATTCAGTTTTACTTTGACGAATTGTGCTACCACAACACACCTAAGCTTTAAACCAAAAGAAAGAAATGATCAATTCTCTTTTTCGTTTCTATTTGAGGGAGAAGAGCAGCCTTCTTTCCACCCAAAAATGCAAGCTTTTTTTGAGCGGATTAAAACCTTTTGTCCCTATTTATTAGAACATGAATTAACCATTTCATCGTCTAATTCATTCCCGCATAGTAGTGGGATTGCTTCTTCTGCCTCTAGTATGAGTGCGCTTGCACTTTCCTTGCTAAGTATAGAAGAGCAGGGAGTTGGTTTTCCATCACAAGAACGCTTTAATCAAAAGGCTTCCTTTTTAGCTAGATTAGGTTCAGGAAGTGCTTCCAGAAGTATTCAAGGTCCCATGATGTCTTGGGGAGAGACTAATGCCATTCAAGGGAGTTCTCAAGAATTTGCCACTTGTATCGATCAAGAGATTCATCCTGTTTTTCGAAACTATCAAGACACCATATTAATTATTGATAAAGGACAAAAAAAGGTAAGTAGCACCTTGGGACACCAATTAATGGAAAATCACCCTTATGCGACATCGCGTTTCGAACAAGCGCATCTACATATGGGGAGTTTAATGGCCATTTTAACAAATGGGGAAGTAGAAGATTTTATGCAATTGGTAGAGCTCGAGGCATTGACCCTTCACGCATTAATGATGGCATCAAATCCTTATTTTGTATTGATGCAGCCCAATACTTTAGCAGTGCTTAATAAAATTTGGGCATTTAGAGAAGCAACACAATTGCCCCTCTGTTTTACCCTAGATGCGGGGGCAAATGTACATTTACTTTATCCTGAAGAACATAAAAATTCCATAGGTGCTTTTATCGCTAGTGATCTTGCTCCTTTTTGCGAAGCAGGGCAATACATTGAAGATCAAGTTGGTACTGGGGCTAAAAAGTTGTAAGTTTGTTGTGCTATGAAAGGTCCATTATTTTACGCTAAAATCTTACTCTTTGGAGAGTATGGAATTATTAAGGATTCCAAAGGCTTATCTATTCCCTATAATTTTTATCGCGGTGCATTGAAATTAAATGCCCCTGCAACTTTTGAAGATTCACACGAGAAATTGAAGCGTTTTTGTGCGCATTTAAAAACAATTTCAACAGATATCGTTTTATTTAATTGGGAACGTTTAGAATCAGATCTTGCTCAAAAAATGTATTTCGACAGCAGTATTCCGCAAGGCTATGGTGTGGGAAGTAGTGGGGCTTTAGTGGCAGCCATCTACGATCAATATGCACTCAATAAAATTACGGTTTTAGAAAATTTAACTAAGGATAAGCTAGTTCAACTCAAAACGGTCTTTGCAGCCATGGAATCCTTTTTTCACGGGAAATCTTCTGGTTTAGACCCCTTGAATAGTTACTTGAGTTTGCCCTTATTAATCCATTCTAAAAACAGTATTGAACCCACGGGAATTCCTTCGCAAAACCCTGAAGGTAAAGGAGCTGTGTTTTTATTAGACAGTGGTATAGTTGGAGAAACAGCACCCATGGTGTCTATTTTTATGCAAAATATGGAACAGGAGTCTTTTCGTTTAATGATGAAAGACCAATTTATTAAATATACAGACCAGTGCATTGAAGATTTCTTACACGGAAATCTAAGATCACTATTTACCCACACCAAAAAGTTATCTCATTTAGTATTGAATAACTTTAAGCCAATGATTCCAGAAAAATTCCATGCCTTATGGAAAAGGGGATTAGAGACAAACGATTATTATCTCAAGTTGTGTGGTTCTGGGGGAGGAGGCTATATTCTAGGTTTTACAGAAGATCTAGATAAAGCAAAGGTAGCCTTGAAAGACTACCAATTGGAAGTGGTTTATAATTTTTGAAAAGCATGCGGCTTTTCCCTAAATCATCCTACAATTCTTTTTTATTGCCCTTCTTTGGCGTTTTTGCTTCCACAAGAGGGTATACCATTTTAGTTTTAGTAGCGGCACAATATCTCAGTGCTCGTTATATCCTTGCCCCACAAAAAACATGGATAGCTCATTTAACAGACCTTAATTTACTTTTACTGGTATTTGCGTCTTCTTTTGCTATTGCTGGAGGTTATTTAATCAATAACTTTTACGATGCTGAAAAAGATCGTATCAATAGACCACAACAGTATTTATTACATCAGCTTATCCCCCCAGATCGCCAGTTGTTTTTTTATGCCTTTTTTAACCTTGGCTGTTTGGGTCTTGCTTTTTTAGTGAGTTATAGAGCTGTTCTTTTCTTTTCTGTTTATATGATTGCGATCTGGTTTTACAGTCATTTTTTAAAAAGAATGTTTTGGGCCAGTAATATTTTTGCTGCAGTACTGGCGATAACCCCTTTTTTTGCGATAAGCTTGTATTTTAATAATTTATCTACCTGGGTTCTTTACCATGCTAGTTTCCTTTTTGTCATTATTCTTATTAGAGATCTTGTCAAAGATTTACAGAATTTTAAAGGCGACTGGGTAAGGAGTTACAGTACGGTGGCAGTAGTTTTTGGAGTCAAGACCACTAAATATATTTTGACCGTATTAATGCTTCTAGCAGCTGGGACAATATTTTTATTGTTGACAGAGAAAGAACAATTAGGGATGATGTTTTACTATTTTTTGGGGACCTTACCGTTCTTACTGGGATTAATGATTCTCTTATGGTGGGCCGAGGAGCAAAAGGCGTATCTTTGGCTCCACAATTTGTTAAAGTTTTTAATTTTAGCAGGAGTAGGTAGCATCGTGTTAGTGCGATTTCCAATTTAAATCAACACTATGAGTCAAAGTATTACCGTTGCCATGGCGCAGTTAGCACCAATTTGGTTAAACAAATCAGCAACGCTTAAAAAAGCAAAAGATGCGATGATAGAAGCGGCTAATCAACAGGCTCAACTAATTGTTTTTGGAGAAGGATTTTTACCCGGTTATCCGTTTTGGCTAGCCTTAACCCAGGGGGCTAAATGGGAATTACCGGTCAATAAAAGCTTACATGCACATTACACAAAACAATCGGTGCAAATCGAAGCAGGTGATCTAGAAGAAATATGTGCCCTAGCCAAAGAGTTGAAGTTAGCCGTTTATTTAGGGTTAATTGAACGTGCAAAAAATCGTGGAGGACACAGTTTATATTGTTCCTTAGTATACATCAATGAAAAAGGCCTAATAAATTCGGTCCATCGAAAACTGCAACCCACCTATGATGAACGTCTAACCTGGGCTCCAGGAGATGGTCACGGATTAAAGGTACACGAATTGAATGGCTTTACGCTGGGGGGATTAAATTGCTGGGAAAATTGGATGCCTTTACCACGGGCTGCACTTTATGCACAAGGCGAAAATTTACATGTAGCCGTTTGGCCAGGGGGCGATCACAATACCAAAGATATTACCCGTTTTGTGGCAAGAGAATCACGTTCTTTTATGGTTTCTGTTTCTAGTTTAATGCGTAAAACAGATTTTTCTGCAGACACCCCTTATATTGAAGAACTACTCGGAAACGCACCAGATATTTTAGCGAATGGTGGCTCTGCTATCGCAGGTCCTAATGGGGAATGGCTGGTTCCACCTATAATAGAAAAAGAGGGGGTTTTTTGCCATACGCTTGAACTAGATAGGGTGTATGAAGAACGTCAAAACTTTGATCCAGTAGGGCATTATGCTCGCCCAGATGTCACCCAGCTAAGCATTAATAGAGAACGACAAACCACCCTTAAAATAGAAGATAACGATAAATAAAATGGCGACAAAAAACACGATTAGACTAAATAAATTCATAGCCAACTCTGGCCTCTGCTCTCGAAGAGAAGCAGACATGCATATAGGGTTAGGAACGGTCAAGGTCAATGGAAAAATCGTTACAGAAATGGGCTATCAAGTTCAACTAGGAGACGAAGTGAAATTTGACGGTCAACGCATCAATGCAGATAAACCTACCTATGTTTTATTGAACAAACCAAAAGGGTTTTTAGCGGCGGTTAAAAAAGGAACTTATAAGAAAGATGTGCTTGAGTTAATTGCAAGAGCGGCGCCCTATAGAATAGATCCTATCCATGCGATGGATCGTTCCACTACGGGTTTGTTATTGTTCACAAACGACCAGCAACTAACCACAAAATTGCGCAGTCTTAACACTAAGGTGAAGAAAATCTATCAAGTGGTATTAGATAAAAATCTAAGTGGGGAAGCTGTTGAAAAAATCAAAAAAGGAATTGCCATCGATCGCAATAAAGTGCTAAGTGTTGAAGACATTAGCTTTATTCATGGAGAGCCTAAACGAGTGGTAGGAATTGAAATTCACGATCAAACCTATAAGGCAGTACATCAAATTTTTGAAGCAGTAGGCTATACTGTTGAACAATTAGATCTTGTGACCTATGCTCATTTAACCAAAAAAGATCTGTCCCGAGGTAGATTTAGACATCTTGGGGAGCACGAAATCAATTTATTAAAAATGCTTAAGTAAGGTTTTCTTTTTACTTATTTCATAAATCATTGCAATGATCACTATGATATATTCTAAAAAAATCAATCTATATTCTTCTTGAAAATTAGGATGGGCATAAGTGATATAGCTTATTGGGATAAGCATGCTCCATATTAATGGAAAGCTGTAGCGTGTGAATAAACTTAAGAAAACCAATGGGATGACATACCAGGGGTGGACAATCGAGGCGATAAGGTAATAGGCGATTAATAAAAAAAGCATAGCAGAAAAAACTTCCTGAGCTTTTTTCTTAGGTCTTAAGAAAGCAAAAACCAAAACCATTCCTGTAATGATCCATGGAGAAATTTCTCCCCATTGCCTTATAATGTTATAGCCCTTAATTTGATAGCCAATCCACCGAATTAGATAATAGAAGCTTCCGTTAAATTCAAAGTTTTTAAACCACAGCTGTATTGTGGCAAAGTAGTTCTCCATTCCAATATCTTTAAAAAAAGGAACGAAAAGTAGCAAGAGACAGAGGCTTCCTAAAAAAGCCATCCAAGCTGTTTTTTTCCACGCTTGAAAGCGTACAAAAAGCGGTAACAACAGTAATGGAATTAATTTAGTCGCAATAGAAAAAGCAAAAGCGATTGTCGCCCAAATATTTTGCTTTTTTAAGAGAAGCCACCAGCCCAGGGCAAAGAAAAAAAGCATTACCCCTTCCCAATGTAGATTTCCGCTTAATTCAAGAATGATGAGTGGATTGAGGAAATACCAACCTAATCGTCTTTGTGGTAGATCGAGATGATGGAGTATTTTTTTTATGATAAAAAACAAGCCTACTTCTGCGAGAATAAGTAGCAATCGCATAACAATGACTGTGCCTAATACACTTTGTGGGAACACATTGACCGCAGTTAAAAAGCCCAATTGATTTAAAGGAGGATAGTTTGAATAGTGTTGTGCACTTAATGCACCCATACCTTCATATAAATCGGTTTTTAAAGTGGAATCAAATAGCGCATCACTCTTGATAAGTTCATTAGGTGAAAAGGCATATGGATTGAGGTCGTTTTGAAGTAACAAGCCATCCCATATAAAGCGATAAAAATCTTGTGATAGCCATGGTATAGCAACAATAAAGGCAAGACGAAATAGTAAGCCTAGCCAAAAAACAGATGCAGTAGGGATACTCTTAATTAAGGCATAGGTTAATCCCCAGCTACTCGTATAAAGCAGTAAAAAATAAAGACTTTCCTCTCGCGGTACAAAGTAGCCCAAAATGATATAAATAATGAGCAGAAATAAAGCGATAATCGCAGTTCGAAAAGGGTTCCCCCCAAGCATTATCCTTGTGTTCTAAAGGAATTGACAAAGATAAAGCCGAAGCCAACAAACAACAATAAGTGAAAAGGAAAGAGACCAAAATCTCCTGTCTCACCTACTGTAAAAGCGCTGTACATTCCAAACATGAAGTATATGGCTAATAATCCTTCTGCTATGGTGTTTTTATGCACCTTTTTAGGGATGTATTTATTGTTTTTCCAAGAATCTTTTAACTCTTGAATATTAAATTTTGGTGTCCGGATAAAATCACTTCTTTTTCCTCTATGCCCTTCTAATACTGCTAGTGCATTGTGAAAAGAAAAGCCCATTGCAACGGTATAAAAAGTAAAAAAGGTTTTGTTGTATTCTAAAAACTGAAGTAATCCACTTCCTTTCTTTTTTCGGTATAACTCCCAGTAACAATAAAAGAAAATAACGGTACTAACTATAAATAAAGAAGAGATTTTAAAGAACCACGCTAAATGTCCCCACTCGTTTTTAATGTAGAGCATGGGAATACTTAAAATCCCTACAATCAAAACATTTAAAAACATGGTACTGTTTAAAAGGTGTAAAATTGAATGCACTTTTGTGCCAAAAGGGAGTTCCTTTTTTTTCATGACCTTCTTGATCATTTTTTGATAATTCTCTGCTCCACCTTTATTCCATCTAAATTGTTGAGAACGGATAGCACTCATTACCACGGGAAGTTCAGATGGGGTTTCCACCTCTTCAAGGTATTTAAATTTCCAGTTTTTTAACTGGGCTCGATAACTCAGATCTAAATCTTCGGTTAAAGTATCTCCTTCCCAGTTTCCAGCATCAATAATGGTTTCTTTACGCCAGATTCCTGCAGTCCCATTAAAGTTAATAAAGTGACCTTCGGCATTTCTACCTACCTGTTCAAGAGTGAAGTGCGCATCAAGGGCAAAAGCTTGAACTTCTGTCAAGATAGAATAATCGTGGTTGATGTGTTCCCATTTAGTTTGAACAACACCAATATCGCTTTGATCAAATTGTGGCACTGTTTTTAACAACCAGTCTTTTCTAGGAAGAAAATCAGCATCAAAAATGGCAATTAATTCCCCTTTTGCAGATTTTAGTCCCTCTTTTAGGGCCCCTGCTTTAAACCCTACGCGGTCTTTACGTCGAATTTGTACGATATCAAGGCCACCTTTTTGCAAGTCAGTTACGATTCTTTTTGTCAGCTCAACAGATTCGTCTGTAGAGTCGTCAAGGACTTGGATTTCTAATCGCTCTCTGGGATATTCAATCTCGTTGATGCATTTGAGTAAACGTTCCATCACATACAACTCATTAAAAACAGGAAGTTGGATGGTTACAAATGGGACTTTATCAAGGTTACTAGTGTCAAGGGGGGTTAATTTGGGTTTATTTTTTTGTGCTCTTTTGTAGTTAAACAATAGATTGAGTTGAGCTAAACTGTAAAAGAAAACAAGAAGTAAAGAAAAGGAATACAATCCCATCACAATGAAGGATACATTTAACCAAAAGTATTCCATGTCAATATTTTTTCGATAAGTAGTGTTTGAAAATCCAACCAATAATTTTCACTCCTGCAAATATAGTTCCTTTTACTGTTCCTGAAACTTTTGAGACCCCAATTCTTTTCTTATAGGAAACAGGTACCTCTTGATAGGAGATCTTCTGGCGTAATACTTTAAGTTGCATCTCTATGGTCCAGCCATAAGTCTTGTCGCTCATTTGGATATTTTCTAGGGCTTCCCATCTAATGGCTCTAAAGGGGCCTAGGTCTGTAAAGCTTGATTGATACAGAATTTTCATTAGAAAACACGCCAGCCAATTACCAAAAACTTGTTGCGGAGTCAAAGATCCCGACGCTCTTAACTCCTTTACACGTGCCCCAACGACAAAATCTACCCTGCCATCAATTATGGGCTGGATAACTTTAGTGAGTTCTTGCGGAAAATCAGAAAAATCTCCATCGAGGAAGACCAGTATGTCTGGCTTTTTATTCTTTTGGGAAAGATAATCAATGCCTTTTAGACAGGCATAGCCATAGCCTTTGCTTTTTTCGGTCAGTACACTTGCTCCAGCTTTTGTTGCGACTTGGGCGGTTTGATCGGTTGAATTGTTGTTCACCACAACGATTTCTTCGACAAAGTCAGGGATTTCTGCAATGACTTTTGCAATCGATTTTTCTTCGTTAAAAGCGGGAATAATGACCTTTATTGTGGGCATGAAAGCGATTAAATATTATTTCGCCAAGTTAATTCTTTACAACTTATTCCCTAAAGGAAAGTTAGGAAGATTCGTGCGATTAGCGACAGGACCATTTTCTAATTTGAGGACTCCTCGCGGACAGACTGCAGAACAAATTCCGCAGCCTACACAAGAAGAGCGTACTATGTTTTGGCCCTTTTGGGCGTAAGCCCTTACATCAATTCCCATTTCGCAATAAGCAGAGCAATTCCCGCAAGAGATACATTGTCCCCCATTAGTAGTAATGCGAAAACGCGAAAGTAAACGTTGCTGTAATCCCAAAATAGCGGCCATGGGACAACCAAAGCGGCACCAAACACGACTCCCCAAAATGGGGTAAAACCCTACGCCTAAAACACCAGAAAAAGCGGCTCCAATCCCAAAGCCATACCATTTTGTAAGGGTGTAACTTTTTATAAATAATATATTTTTTTCTCCAGAAAAGGCCTGGATCGCAATTGTTCCAGCGATAATACACCCTAGGGTAATCATGCTATACAATGCATCTTTATCCATTTCTTTACGTTTAAAAAAATAGATGACACCCATGATTGTAACTAAGAAAACAACTATTCCAATAACAAAGGTTTCTCGGGAGAAACTACTCAATGATGGATTGCTTCCCAAAAATGACCAGATTACCGCAATGGTGGTTATAAAAACAAAGACCAATACTAAATGTATCAACCAGCGTTCTAATTTCCACACACTTATTTTTTTACTGGATAATTGTCGAAAAGGATCTCCTGCTGTCTCGGCTAAAGCACCACAACCACACACCCAAGAGCAATACCAGCGTTTTCCATATAAATAAGTTAAAACGGGAGAGACAATAAAAATCATAGCAAGTCCAGAAAAGAGCACAAATAATCCTAAGTTCCCACCACTAAGCATATTTTTTAAGTGCCATGATTCAAAAAAGTAATAATTAAGCGGCCACATATTTTTAAGATCTTTGGCAAAATAGGGGGTATCTGGATGAAAAAATGCGAGTAATTCTGGAATTAAAAATGCAAATCCTAACTGAAAAAACATGACAGAAAGGGTGCGGATAATTTGATAGCGATTATGGCGATATTTTAAAATAAATTTTACGCCAAAAATTAAAATAGCAAGCGTGTAAAGCGAACCATAAACGAACCATTGTGTGGCGGGCTTTCCATTTAAGGCAATGCTTAAAGGATCAAAAAACGCAACCAATCCAGTACTGTCTTCGCTGTTGAATCCCAGGGTTTCTGGATAAAAATAAAGGGCGATATAAAAACAGGTTAATGCAATGCCCACAAACCATCCCAAAACTCCTCTTGCAGAAAGTCCATCTAACCAGACACCATTGTTTTTTATCCCAGGAATTGTCCCGTGATACAGTCTTTCGCTATACAATATAGTCCCTACACTAATCAAGACTAAGCTGCTAATAAGCCCATTGGTTGAGCGGGCAAAAGATTCATCAAAAAGTGAATAAAGTAGAAGCAATAAGCCTGCTAGCCCTAGCAGCAAGCCAAGGTTCTTCCCTTGAACGATATTTAAACGAATTGATTTTGCCATTCTGCGATTATTTGAGGTTCGTATTGGGTGTAAAATTCTGGATCGAAATTAACTTGGCTTAAATTTTCCATGACAGTTTCTATGGAAGTTTGGTCATTTAACCATTGATCAAAAACTTCGTGTCGCATGCGAATACCAAAGGTGTTGATCCCTAAAAACAATCTGCTTTTAGGGTGATAAGCAAGTCTAACCATGCAGTTTTTTTCTGGGTGTTTCCAGCAAAAGTGATTTTCTTTTTGTGTTGCAAGAGGAGAAATTTGTCCATAAGTTTGATATTCAATATCAAAGAATTTGGCGCTGTTAAACCAGTGACCAGGAGTATAGGGACTAAGGTTTCCTGTTAAACTTTGCGCAAGGGTTTCTCCCATCATCCTACCTACATACCATACCGCTTCAATCGCATTTCGATGAGGGAGTGGAGCGCGCAATTCTGCACAGTCCCCTATGGCATATATATCGGGTAGGTTGGTCGCTAGATGTTGATCTACTAAAATTCCTCGATTCATCTCTAGGTCAGAATTTTTTAGAAAGTCAATATTGGGTCGCACCCCGGCGGTTAGCCCCACCATTTGACAAGGAAGACTTTCTTCTTGATCGGTAATTACTGCATTGGCTTGCCCCTTTTCGTTGGCTATAATTTCTACTAGATTGGTAGACATTTTTAAATCAATCCCATGGGCTAAGATATGTTTTTCAATCATGTCTCCTTCATGAGGGGAAATTACTTTATTCCAAAAGCTATCTTCCCGGACTAAAAAAGTCACACGAATTCCGCGACTGTGAAGCATCTCTGCGAGTTCAATTCCTATTAGGCCTCCTCCTACAACTACCGCTTGTTTGATGTTAGGGGCATTCGCAGTGAGTTTTTCAAGATCTTGCTTAGTGTAGAGGCCTTGTACTCCCTCGAGATCTTGCCCTTTCCATCCGAACTTATTGGGGGTTGACCCGGTGGCTAAGACAAGGCTACTATATGAAAGGTGTTGACCGTTAGCTAGGACAATGATTTTTTCTTGAGGTTTAATTTGGGTGACTTCAGCCTTAAGAAGATCGATGTTGTTTTGTTGCCAAAATCCTTTTTCATAGGGTTCAAGATTTTCCCATTTAAGGTGTCCCATATAAACATACATCAAAGCAGTTCTTGAAAAAAAATAGTCACTTTCTTTTGAAATAACAAGAATGGGGTGTCTGCTATTTTTTCGAATATTTCTCGCCAGGGTTGTACCTGCGATACCGTTGCCAATAATGATGATAGGAGACTGGGACGTCATATTGATGTATTTATTTCAAGTTAAGCTATTTTCTGCTTTTTCAAAAATTTGTATCATAGAATCACCTAATCTTATCTGACTTCGACTTAAAATAGCCCAAAAGGGTATTTGAGCGATACTAGGTTTAATTAACTAAAATGAAGAAATCGCTTTGGGCTAGAATGGAAATTCCTTTAGAAACGACCAAAGAAAATATTTGGTCAGTATTAACTTTACCCGAATTGAAAAAAAATACATGTACAATTGTCAATTGCATTGTTCGTGGGGATTGGGCAGTGAGGCCTTGTGGCCAGAAGTTCAAAAAGACGGCTCTTTTCACACCAATGTATGCTGAACTTTATTAGAAAATCAACCCTATTCTTTATTGCGATTTAATATAAATCATCATCATGAGGGCCTCAATGGACAAATGTCTGAATTGCGATTTATACTATCTCCTTCTTCAAAAGGAGTACTACTAACGGAAGAGCAAGGCGATTTTTCGACTTTTCCACAAGCCGAAGAAATATATGCTGAGCGTGTTAGCGGGTGGAACTATGTTCTAGATAAGCTTAGAGCCACCTGTCTTTCTGTAAAATAATTTTTGACCCAAATCGATGGTTATGTTTATGGTATTTGTTGGGCTTACAGCCCTGTTTTCTTTGTTATTTTTAAAACATTAGTACCCTTATTTTAAAGAGGCAGATGATATGTTTTCGATAGCAGGATTTATGTTTGTTTATGTAGTAATTACTGCCTTAATAGCTGTGATGGTTTTCACACCTTATTATTTATTTATCGAGTAATTGAATAAATACAACAGGTTTTCTATCTTAAAGAGATGAAAATTAAGTTTCTTTTTGGCTTCTTTTTGATGGCTTTATCTTCTTTTGCCTTTGGCCAAAAGATCATGGGGTTAAGTTTTGTTGGTACAAAAGAAAAGGTTCTAGCAGAACAAATTATTCCTGTACAAGAAGTTGGCGCAAATTGGGTGACATTGATGCCCTTTGGATACATGCAATCTGCTGTAGATAGTATGTTGCGTTATGACACTTCCTGGCAGTGGGAGGGAGAAAAGACAAAAGGACTCCATGCAACGATTCTGCTTTTTAAAGCCAAAGGGATTAAGGTCATGCTTAAGCCGCAAATTTGGATTAGCAAAGGGGTGTATACTGGGAAGATTAATCCAAAAACACAACAGGCCCGGAAAGCATTCAAGACTTCTTATCGCAAATTTATTCTGCATTTTGCGGGTGTTGCTGCGCAACATAACCTCCCCTTGTTTTGTATAGGGACAGAGTTACCCTCTATGATTAAGCAAGAGGAAAAGTTTTGGCGAGAATTAATTCTTGAGATAAGAACTGTTTACAAAGGGAAGTTAGTTTATGCAGAAAATTGGGATCAATATCAAATGGTACCATTTTGGGATGCCCTAGATTATATTGGTATTAATGCTTATTTCCCCTTAAATGGGAAAAGGCCTGTTACCCTTGAGGATATCCGAACAAGATGGACACAAACAAAAAAAGGAATTGCTCAAATGACTAAAAAATTAAATCGCCCAGTTATTTTTACAGAAATGGGATACCGCAGTATTGACGACCCCTTGAGTCGCCCATGGGATTATAGCGATAAAGCACAAAAATATAATCCAAAAATGCAGGCGATGGCCCTTGAGGCTCTACTACTTGAGTTTATGCCTCAACCTTGGTGGAAGGGCGGATTTGTTTGGAAATGGTTTCCAAATCATGCAACAGCTGGAGGAGAAAATCATATGGGATTTACGCCACAAAATAAATTAGCCGAAGAAGTACTTCGCACTTATTTCACAAAACGCGAATAGTATTGATAAAGTCTCTTTGGGCCAATACCAAAATAGCGCATTAAATGAATCAACCCATGATGAAAGTGCAAACGCCAAATACCATTTTCTTTAAACCTTCTTGCAGAAGTGGTAATCTTTTGCTCTAGTACTGTAAACTGATTGAGTTGATATAAGCGATCGATAAATTCAACATCTTCACAAACATGATAACGTTCATCAAATCCTTTGAGATGTTCAAAAAGGTTTTTTTCAATAAAAAGCGATTGATCTCCACTGCGACAAAACCTAGTATTATATTTGGTAGCAAAAGCAGCCCAATTTAATGCTACATGATCGTGATCGAATTGCATTTGAAAGCATCCCGCTTTTCGACCTTGCTTAAATTGATGAAGTAAAATTTGATCAAATCCTTTAGGAGGAATGGAGTCCACATGAATAAAGTACAATAAGGGATAGTGTGCTTTTTTTGCGCCCTTATTCATTTGTATGGCTCTGCCTTTTTGTGAATGAATTAAAGAGCAATTTGGATTAGCTTCAATAATTTTGCAGCTATCATCTTTACTGCCTCCATCGACAAAAATGATTTGGTAATGATTGCTTTCTAAAGTATCGAAAAGTAGAGTGATAAACGCTGGTAATCGTTGGGCCTCGTTATAAATTGGGATAATGATAGAGATCCCTTCTTTATTCGTTGAGACTCCAGTCATAATTTAAAAAGCGCAGTTTTGCATTTTTATCAACGGGCTCTTGAGCATAGCGGCGTATAAAAGCATGTCGCTCTTTCTTTGTTCCAAAATCTCCTGCAAACCATTGAAATATGCGCGAGACACTCATTTCTTTTTCTCCTATGAGATTTCTTTTTTTATCGTTGATAAAATCTTTTGTTACAGCTTCGAGCTGTTTTTCCATGGTGTGGGAATAGAAAGCTTTGTTGAGTAATTTAGGACAAGAGGTAGAGGCGCAATTAATGGCAAAATGAATCCTTGGCTCTCCCATTTTTCTTAAAACATCATGTTCAATGTGGTTGAGCGAAACTTTTTTTCCATTGAGATTAAAGCGTTTAAAGCGCCATGGTGTGATAAGCTTTCTAATGCTTTTTAAGGGATAATTGTCTAAGATTAGTTTTACCGTTACTGCGTTATATGCATTGATAAAATAGGCCAATGAATCGTTTTTTGACCAATATTCTGCTGGAGGATTATCTTCGAGACTACTAATGTAATTATCTAGTGCGGTCGTGTCGTTTTTCCATTTGACATAGTTTACATTACCTTCACTATCGAGATAGATTTTAAGGGTAGAAGTCCATTGTTCATGAATGTTTTTTTGCCCTAGCAAGACAAATGATAGCAAGAGAAATAAGGAAGTTAAGATTTGGCGCATATTAGTATAATTTAGCAACAACCGCCCCCATCATAATGGAAAGTAGATTCACTGATGTAGAGGTCATTTCGATTAATTTTTGCTAGTGCTCCAGCAGTTTTATCGCATACCGCTAAAGGCTGATTTTGTAAAAGGACATGGCCTTTTTTATCGTCAAAAAAGTCTTCGTCTCCAAAATAAATCGCTGCTTTCCCTGTAAAGACACAAGGGCCATCTTCAGGCATAGGGTCTTTAATGGCACATACTTCTACACTTTCGATAAAGATGGTTTCTTCTGTGGGGTAGTGCTTTTTGTCAAGGATGCGATAGGGACGTTTTGCTCTAATTTCAATGGTTCCAAAACCAACATCGGTTAGCATTTTGATATAGTCTTTTAAAGTAATAGATCCAGAAAGACATAAAGCGCGAAGACGTTCGTCGTCTCTCAGGGTTTGATTCATGGGTTGTTCACAAATGGGATCACTCATAACGAGTCTTCCGTGGGGTTTTAAAACCCGGTACATTTCTTCGAGTGCTTTTTTTAGTTCTTCTACCTTAAAGATATTGAAAAGGCAGTTTTGTGCAGCGACATCAATGGATTCGTCTTCGACGGGTAGTTGAAGAGCATCTCCCTTTTTAAGGGTAACAAAATCAGATTGAAACCAGTCGTTTTGTGCTTCGGCCAAAACAAAATTCTTCCGCGAAGCGTCTAACATTTCATCTACTACATCGATTCCAATAACACCTTCTTTTTGTCTTGAAAAGTATGCGAATTGAAGAAGCTCCATCCCACCGCCAACACCTACATAGAGGATTTTTGGATTATTGACTAAATCCCTCGGGTGAACGGTTGATCCACAACCATAATTCATTTCTTGCATAATGGTGGGAATGGATAGTCCAGGGAATTGCCATATAGGGGTTGTGGTACAACACAAACCTACGTCTGGGGTTAAGGCCGCTTCTTTATATACATCTTTTGTTACGTCGAGATAACTCATTGAAATTAGATTAGAGGGTTGAAATTAGTTGTTTGACCAATATAATCAAATATTGTTCCGCTTTTTTGGCTGCAGCCATAATATCTGGGATATCGATGGGTTTGAGATTATCTGGGTCACATTCGTCTGTTAAAACAGAAAAGGCGATACATTCTATTTGTAGTTGATTTGCCACGATGACTTCTGGAACGGTGGACATGCCTACTGCATCTGCCCCTATGATTTTTAAGTAGCGATATTCTGCTCTAGTTTCAAGTTGGGGTCCCATAACAGAAGCATAGACTCCTGTATGCAATGAAATTTGATTTTCCTGTGCAATATTTTTGCTACGTTCAATTAGATTTTTCGAATAGGGTGCACTCATATCTACAAAGCGTTCCCCTAGTTGATCGATTCCTTTTTCTGCTAAAGGGGAGCCTCCTTGCAAGTTGATGTGATCTTCAATTAACATCACTTCCCCTTTTTTGAAATCCAGGTTAATGGCACCTGCAGCATTACTAATAATAAGTTGTTTTACTGCAAGGGCATGCATTAATCGAATGGAGTAGGTGATTTCAAAATAGCTAAAGCCTTCATAGGCGTGAAAGCGACCCTCAAAAACAAGAACTTTTTTGCCTTCAATTGTGCCATATAACAAGCGAGCTTTATGGAATTCCATAGTGGATTTTGGAAAATGAGGGATGTCTTCATAAGGAATTTCTAGTTCAATGGAGAGGTGTTCTACTAGGTCGCCTAATCCAGTGCCTAAAATAATTCCTGAGGCATTGTCTTTAATTCCTTTGGCTTTTAAAAAAGCCAAACTTTCATTGATTTGTTCGATCATTGTATGCATGCTTTTAGGGTGGGGTGTTCTTCAAGGTCTGAAAAAGTATCAATATCGTTTTTCTCTGGGAGTAAATGGAGCTTTACAGACTTTAAATCACTTAGTGTATTGGGTAAAACGCTAGAGGTACCCCATTGTTTATTTAGGAAAATTTGTGGCATAACTTCTGTCAACCCCAGAAGATAATAGCCTCCATCTGCAGAGGGACCTATAACCGCAGCATGATTTTCTAATGCCTTAAAGGCGTTTTTAATGTCTTGGATTTCGAGGGTCCATAAATCTGTACCAATAATGACTACTTTGTCATAAGAGATAAGGCTTTCACGGAAGGCATTAGACATGCGTTCGCCCAGTTGTTTTCCAATTTGTGTTTTCTTTTGTGTCGCAACTGTTGAAAAGAAGTCGTCTTTTTCGATATAGTTAGAATAATATAAATGAATATCTACTTCTAGCGTTTTAAGTACGCTAGCTGTTTTTTTCAAAAGTACCTTATAAATCTCAAGGGCTTTTTCTTTTCCAATTGACTTTGCTAAGCGTGTTTTTACCTTCCCTAATGTGGGGTTTTTAGCAAAAACAAGGAGTAATGATTTATTTCCCATCATGGAGATTATGCGATGCTTCCTTGACAGCTACTTCCTGCTCCTGCAGTACAGCCATAGCAATGTTGAGAAAGATGGATTTTTCTTTTTTCAAGTGCATTGAGATTGAAGTCACGAATGTGTTGATGATCACTGTCCACCTTTAATTCAAGCATTTGATTAAAGTCGCAGTCATACAAATAACCTTCCCAACTAACAGAAAGGGTGTTAGTACACATGACATTTTCTGCAGCTAATGGATTAAAGGCGTCTACTAGCGTATGCATGTATTCTTCATAGTTCTCTGATACGATGAGGTAATCTAAAAACCTACTAATGGGTAAATTTGTAATGGTGAATAATTGATTAAAGTCGATGTCAAAATCTTCTTTAAGTGCTATTTTAAAATCGTTTTCTAGGGATTGCTGATCTCCTGGTAAAAAAGCGCCAGCCGGGTTGTAAACAAGGTCTAATTCTAAAGAAGAATGCACTTTTCCATACCCCACTTCATTTAATTTCAGTAGGGCTTTAATCGATTGATCAAACACTCCTGAACCCCGTTGTCTGTCTGTTTTATTACGTTTGTAAAAGGGTAGTGAGGAAACAACATGAACCTTGTGCTTAGCAAAAAATATTGGTAAATCATGGTATTTTTTATTGGCCATGATAATGGTAAGGTTTGACCGTACAATGATTTCTTTTACGGTTGTTTGAGCACGAATTTGTTCAACAAACCATCTAAATTTCGGATGCATTTCTGGAGCACCTCCTGTAAGATCCACTGTTTCAATGGAATTGTTTCGCATTACACTAAGGCAGTCTTCCAGGGTTTGGTCTAGCATCATTTCTTTTCGGTCTGGACCAGCATCAACATGGCAATGGGCGCAGACTTGATTGCACATATACCCTAGATTGATTTGTAATATCTGCAAGGTTTTAGGTAGAATTGCGTCAAGTTGATGTGCTTTTATTTTTTCTTCAAAAGTGGGAAGAGTTCCATCTTGAAATAAGCCACTAGATAATATATCTAATTGCCGCTGAGTATTCGACAAGGCGTTTTGACGTGCTTTAAGAGATTTGGTAGCCATAGATTACATGCTCAATTGATCGTGACGATTCATCATTTGAACTCCATGCACAAGAACCGCACCACTTTTTATGGCAGCTCCCACATGGACCGCTTCCATCATTTCTTCTTTTTCAATGCCTTTTTCTAAACCGTCTTTAGTGTAAGCATCAATACAATATGGGCAGTGAACTACATGGGAGACTGCTAAGGCAATTAAAGATTTTTCTCTAGCAGTTAAATGTCCTTCTTTGAATACGCTAGCATAATACTCAAAAAATTTTTCGCCTAGCGCTTCATTCCATTCTGTGATAGCGCTAAATTTTTTTAAATCCTCAGGATTGTAATATGTCTTTTTCATTTCGTTTTAATATTTACAGCTCAATATCTTACAAGTATAGGAGTTTTGAAGGTCTAATTAAATTAATGCGATTAAAATAATCTATTGTTTTAATAGCGGATTGATTCCCAGTATATTTTCACGGTAATAGGACTCGATAAATTCTGGTGAAATAAATTCTTTTCCAAGTAAGGTGCTGTCTAGTTTTATGCGATAAATCAATTCTTTCTCTCGATATCCTTTTAAGAATTCTTTTGAAAGTGGCGCATAACTGTAGTGCCAGGGTTCATAAAAAAACCCCTTGCGTAAACTGTCTTTAGTATATACTATCTCAAAGCCATACCGATTAGCATTTTTTTGTAACCATCGATGAAGTTTTTGATATAGTCCTTGATGAAAATGTTCTTCCAGTAAGACATCTCCTTCTACTTTTTTGTTTCCATCAATTAGATCAACCTCTGTTCCCCAATGATGACGTGATGTACCCGGTAGGGTGGAATATTCAATAATTTTTTTAATCGCCACTGGGCCAGTTAAACCTCCTCTTGTAAAACGCTCGAACTTTCTATTCCATATGCTCTTTTGCGCAGCATAACTTCTAAAACTAGAGACAACTTTTAGATCTATGCTATCTTTTTTTGCTGCAGTTTGCATTTCTTTGAATGCAAGTGCAGCTTGTGGAAGTAAGGTAAACTCTTTTGTGGTGGTAGTGATTTCTTTTTTCCCCAAGAGTAAGTCTGAATCAACAGTGAGTGTGACTTGACCTATCAATTTTTGCACTACCAATAAACCAAGATAAAACGCAAAGTTTTTTTTCATTTTAATATTTTATAAAAACAGTAATGTGTTCCTATGCCTTCTATTTCGAATGCGTTTCCTTTTTGTTGGTACGCTAGGGCAGTATAAAAATCGACTGCTGTTATTCTTGCATTGAGCCAAATTAAATCAATTTTTCTTTGTTGTAAAATCTGCTCTATATGCGCCATTAATGCTCGACCTATCCCTTTTCGATGAGCTGTTGTAAGAACCGCAACACCTCTTATTTGATAGCTTTCTTTTACATTAAAAGCAGAAGTGTTTTTTTGATAGGCAGAGAGTATTCCAACAAGTTTGTTTTCGATGAAGGCACCCAAGTGGATCGTTTGGGGATCTTTATCTCCATCAAAAACACAGTCTTCAATCGGGCGACCTTGTCTAAGCATTGGATGCCTTATGGCGTGTGTTTTTTCTGCTGAAATTTTTTTTATATCACATTGCATTTTCACGCTTCAAGGTAAAGATTAATCCAGATAATGGCCTGAATTAAAAGTTCATTTTTTTTGTATCATTGCATATGAACATTCATTTTTTGCTGTTAGATGCTACTAATATTCTTGAAATTATTCCATTAATTCAAGATTTTACTTCAAACAAATTTTCAGATCAAATACTTGAGCAACGTTTTGGAGAAATGTTTACCCAAAATCATGAATGTATTGGGGTTTATGACGGGGCGCAACTTATTGGAATTACTGGCTTATGGTATCAAACTAGACATTATGCTGGGAAAAGTTGTGAAACAGATCACGTCTATATTGATCCATCATATCGCTCTAAAGGGATTGGGAAACAATTATTCGCATTTATAGAAAAACACACTAAAGCGAAAGGCTGTGAAGCAGTAGAATTGAACACTTATGTTCAAAATGCCCCCTCACATAAATTTTATTACAATGCAGGTTTTAACATTATAGGTTTTCATTTCGCTAAATATTTTTAATAGAAATACTATATTTGTTTTAATGCGGGAGTAGCTCAGTTGGTAGAGCGTCAGCCTTCCAAGCTGAATGTCGCCGGTTCGAACCCGGTCTCCCGCTCAATTTATCTCCTTTAGATTTATCAAACAATTAACGTCTTTACCCTCTATTTTTGTGGTGATTATTGTTATTTTTAACCCATGAAATACTGGTTAACTTCCCTTTTTGTATTAAGTTTTATATTGGTTACTGCGCAAGAAAAGCGACAATTGCTTAAGGGTAGGCTTTTATATAGAAATGCTAACGTTATTGCCGCTAATGTGGTGAATAATACAGCCCAAACGAATACCATTACAGATGGAGAAGGTACCTTTGAAATTCTAGCCAAAGCAGGGGATGAGATAATTTTCTCTTCGGTAGAATTTAGAATTAAAGCATTGACCATCACTCCTGAGATCATTCAAAAGAATCGTTTAGTGGTAGAGGTTAACGAGCGTATAACTGTTTTAGACGAAATTGTGGTAGGACCAGAAAACACACAAAAGTTTCTTGACCTTAAGAAAGAAGAATTTTCTAAAGTAGATTATACTCAAGATAAATCGACAAAAATTGACAACACGATTCTTCGACAAGGGCAATTAGTCAATGGATTAAATATTGTCAATATCGCAAAATTGTTGGCCAAGGTAGTTCAAGGAAGAGATAAAACTGAGCCAAGAACCCTAGTCCCTTCAAAGGTATTGCCCCTTATTTTTGACAATGTATTTTTCACCAAAGATTTAGGATTGATAGAAGATGAAGTCATTGGATTTTTAGAATTGATGGATAAAAAACTACCTTCAGACCGTTTGTTGAAAAAAGACAAAGAGTTTCAGCTAATTGAGTTCCTATACCTAGAAAGTGAGCAATATAAAAAGCAAATTCGCTGATGCCAAAAAGCGTTTCTATATCGCTTTTCATTATGTTTTGTGGAATTCTAAATGCACAGAACTACAAGTTACTTAAGGGTAGAATTTTTCATCCAAATTTAGTTGTGGCTGGCATTCATGTAATTAACGCAGATCGTGGTTTAGCAGAGATAACAGATATAGACGGAAATTTTGAAATCTCGGTAGCAATAGGAGAGGAGTTGATTTTTTCAGGGGTGCAATACAAAAAAAGAGCCTTGATAATTTCTCCAGAAATTTTTGCGCTTGATGAAGTTACTGTTTATCTAGAGGCCTTTATCAACGAGTTAGATGAAGTAGTAGTAAAACCCCACAATTTAAGTGGAAGTCTTAGTAGTGATTTAAGTAATGTTAAAGGTCAGATTAATTTTGATGACGTTGGGATTCCTGGCTATAAGGGAGTGCGAAAAGAAAAAATAGTCTCTGGAAAAAGCCTTATACTCTCCACCCTTTTATTGCCTATCTCTGGCGGGATTAATATTGATGCAGTTTATAAGCATCTATCGGGTTATTACAAAAAACTCAAGAAAAGAAGAAAGCTTGATGCGCAATTTGAAATGGTTTTTAGCATCATTAAATTTTATGGAGTCTACTTTTTTGAAGAAAACTATGGCCTTGAACAGGAGGAGATTTATAATTTTGTTCTGGGATGTTCAGAAAATAGCCAGCTAATTGATTATTACAAGAAAGATATGCATGAGCAAGTAATTCACGCCTTTGAAGAATACAGTACAAAGCAATATGAAAAAAATTAAAGTATTCTTGTTTCTGTTAGTTCTGCTCACTTCCTTTCATGTGGTTCATGAATATTATCTAAGTACAACATCACTTAAATGGGTTCCTGCAAAACAACAATTACAAATAACCAGTCGTTTTTTATTAGATGATATTGAGGCTTTAATGCAAGAAAAAACAGATCAAAAGATTGTTTTTTTACCTGATTCTAATCCAGCAGAAATCGATGCTTTTGTCAAAGCGTTTTATTTAAACAATCTCGACATAGCAATAGATGGGAATCAATATAAATTGGATTATTTAGGCAGAGAATATCAAGACGACCTGCTTATTATTTATGCTGAAATTATTTTGTCTTCTAACAAATTAAAACGTTTTGAAGTAAAGGCTACTTTCTTAACTGACTTTCTTTCAGGGCAACAAAATATAATTCATTTAAGTTTGCCTGGCCGAAAGAAAAGTCTTCTTTTGACCCATAAAAAAACCACTTTTGATTTTACACTTCAATAAGTAAAATTAAAGTATATTTAAATCCAATTTTAATTTTTGAGAAAATGAAAAAGTACCTATTTGCCTCAATCTTTATGCTATTTTCAACTGTGGTTCTTTCACAAGACTCTACCGAGATTCAAGGGCATAAAAACAACAATAAATTCAAGCAGTTGTACGAAGAATTTGCTACGCCTAATCGCTTTAGAACAGCTTCTGGTGCCCCTGGGGTAGATTACTATCAGCAACAGGTAGATTACAAGATGAATATCGAGTTAGATGATGAAAACACTAAGTTGTATGGAAACGAAACCATCACTTACACCAATAATTCACCAGATGCCTTACCTTATTTATGGGTGCAGCTTGATCAAAATATTCGCAATGAAAACGATATGGAGGGAGCAAAAAATCCTTCTGGTGCACCTAGTTTTAGAAGAGTAGAATCATTTGTTGATGAATTTACTTCTGAGAAATTTGTAGGCGGTTTCAATATAGAAGCAGTTAAAGATTCCAATGGTCGTCCACTGCGTCATACCATTAATCAAACGATGATGCGCGTTGATTTACCCACACCCTTAGCAAGTGGTGCACAATACACCTTCTCGATTAAATGGTGGTATAAAATTAACAATCACGTGCCCGATCGTGACCGATCTGGTTATGAATATTTTCCCGAAGACGATAACCGTGCCTATGTAATTGCACAGTTTTTTCCTCGTTTAGCTGTTTATAATGATGTAGAGGGTTGGCAAAACTATCAGTTTTGGGGGAATGGAGAATTCGCCTTAAACTTTGGGAACTATGAAGTAAATATCACCGTGCCAGAAGATCACATTATGGAAGCTACTGGGACACTTCAAAACCCTAAAGAGGTATTGTCAAGAACAGAGTACCAGCGCTATAAAAAAGCCCTAGAAACTTTTGATGACCCAGTAATGATCGTTACCCAGGATGAGGTAATTGAAAAAGAAAAAGTAAAAGCGACCAAGAAGAAAACATGGCGTTTTGTTGCAGAAAACGTACGTGACTTTGGTTTTGCCACTTCAAGAAGATTTATCTGGGATATGATGGTGGTTAATATTGGAGGAGAAAATAAAATTGCTTCTTCTCTATATCCTAAAGAAGGAAACCCATTATGGGAAGAATATTCTACCCGTGTGGTTGCACATACTTTAGAAGTGTATTCTAAGTACACCTTTGATTATCCTTACCCCAAGGCTGTTTCTGTTCATGCCAAGAATCAAGGAATGGAATACCCTATGATTTGCTGGAACTATGGTCGCCCTAACGAAGATGGGACTTATTCAGACCGTACAAAATACGGAATGATTAGTGTGATTATTCACGAGGTAGGGCACAACTACTTCCCAATGATTGTTAACTCAGACGAGCGTCAGTGGGGATGGATGGATGAAGGTCTAGACACCTTTATGCAGTATTTAACCGAGCAAGAATTCCAAGAGAATTATCCTTCTAGAAGAGGTGCACCCTCAAAAATTGTTCGATATATGTCTGGGGATCAAGACTTTATTAGCCCAATTATGTCTAACCCAGAAAATGTTTTCCAGCTAGGGCCTAATGCTTATGGAAAACCAGCAACAGCACTCAATATTCTTCGTGAGACTATTATGGGCAAAGAATTGTTTGACTTTGCCTTTAAGACCTATTCCCAGCGCTGGATGTTTAAGCACCCTACTCCTGAAGATTTTTTCCGTACAATGGAAGATGCCTCTGCGGTTGATCTAGATTGGTTCTGGAGAGGATGGTTCTATTCTACAGATGTGGTGGATATAGGTGTAAAAGAAGTAAAGCGTTATTTTGTTTCACCTACCCCAAGTAAAGGGGTAACAGATATGTTAGCGAACTATGGGATGACGGCAGACGATTTAAGTCCTTCTATCTTTATGGTGGCAGACGATAGCGAAGAATTTGACCCTTCTTTGGCCAAAGGCGAATTTAAAGACCACTCTACTGTTTTAGCAGAAAATCTTGAGGAAGGAAAAACGCTTCCCAAATATTTTTATGAAATCGAATTTGAAAAACCTGGCGGAATTGTTATGCCCATTATCGCAGAGTACACTTATGCAGATGGCTCAACAAAACGCGTCACCTACCCAGTTCAAGTATGGCGTAAAAACGATGCATCTGTTCGTAAACTACTTACTTCAAATAAAGAGTTAATTAGCGTAACGATCGATCCAGATGCTGCTACTGCAGATGTTAATTTAAATAACAACGCATGGCCTAAAAAAGAGGCTGACTCTGATTTTGATCAGTTTAAAAGCAAAGTTAAAGGCTAAAATTTATTGTTGTGATGAACTAAAAAGCAGTGATATTTTTTCACTGTTTTTTTTTGGTTTATCTTTGACAAAAACAATGTCCATGTTATTCATTAGTGGTGCAGAGATCGTCTTTATCTTTTTTATTGTCCTCCTTGTTTTTGGAGCCGACAAAATACCATCTATTGCTAGAGGTTTGGCCAAAGGGATGACCCAGGTAAAACAAGCGACAAACGAAATTAAATCTGAGATTCAAAAATCGGCAGAAATTGACCCCACTAAAGAAATTGGGACAGACCTCAAAAAAGAAATTGATCAGGTAAAAGAGGGTTTTGATCAATTGACTACCTCAATTAAACGTAAAGGTTAATTTTTTCGACTTAAAGTAAGTCCATCCCTTAAGGGGAGTAAAACAGTCTCCAACTGGAGATGTTTAGCTAACTTTTGATTGTATTCTTTTAAAACAGCGGTGTCTCGATCATTTTTTTGTGTTTCTTCAAAGACTTTCCCACTCCACAACACATTGTCAGACAATAATAATCCGCCTTTTTTTATTTTGGGGAGTAACAGCTCCAAATAATTGAGGTAATTTTTTTTATCTGCGTCTAAGAAAACTAGATCGTATTGTCCTTCAAGCGTTGGGATAATTTCTATCGCATCTCCACAATGTTGGTGGATTTGCTTTCCCCAGGGGGAACGATCAAAAAAGGAGCGTTGAAAATCGACAAGCTCTTCGTTTTTATCAAGGGTGTCAATCTGTCCATCTTTAGCAAGACCCTCGGCCAAACAAAGGGTGGCATAACCTGTAAATGTCCCCACTTCTAATATTCTTTTGGGTTGGAGTAGTTTCGCTAAAACACTTAAAAACCTTCCTTGTAAAGGTCCGCTAAGCATGCGGGGTTGCAGGACTTTTAGATGCGTTTGCCTAGAAAGATCGGCCAGTAATGGTGGCTCTTCTTGTGAGTGGGCCACAACATAATCATAAAGTGTGTTTGAAATAAATTCCATGACTATTCTTTTGGTCGGGCATAAGGAAAACGCGCGAGTAGTTGGGGTAAGGCATAGCCATCTATACCATTGACCGTTACAACTTCTCCTTTGTCTAATTGAACATAGCCATCTTCGAGCAGCATTTCTTCTTGAACAAATAAATGTTCTATGGCACCTACCACTAAAAGCGTGTCGTTTTCCTTGATAAGGTAATCGTTGACATAGCGACAAGCAATTTGTACTGGAGCTCCTTTGACAAATGGGGCAAGGCAGTTTGCCTTGTATTCTGCCTCAAGATTAGTTTGATCGAATTCAGAAATATCTTCAGCATACTTTGCCGAGCTGTGATGGGCGTCTTCTATTTGGTCTTTACTAATGTGATTGATGGTAAAAACCCCTGTTTCTTTCATGTTTTGGTAGCTGTGTCTAGGGACCGTTGTAGGCCGCAAAATAAAACCTAAAAGTGCTGGATTACTCCCTAAATGAACTACAGAGTTAAAAACCGCTAGATTGGTATTTCCCGCCTTATTCTTAGTGCCAATTAAATTAGCCGATTTATAACCAGAAATACTATTGATTAAATTGTTCTTATAGCGTCTGGCTAAAGCATCAATGTTTTCTTTTGAAAAATGCTGCATCTTTTTTGGGCAAAGATAAGGCTTATTCCTCGGCTGGACCTTCCTTGAGTAAAATGCTTAAAACAACGCCAAGGCCTATTAATAGCGCACCGATATAAATAAAATGTTTGTATTCCTCTACGCCTTTAAATTGACCGCTAAGTACATAACCGTCTATAAAGCTGATAAAGAGGCCCAGAAAAAGTGCTAAGACAAGACCTTTGTATTTTTGAAATAGTCTACCCACGAGATTTTTTATTTTGATTAGTAAAAGGTACTTTATTTCTAAGAAATCTTCAAAAAAGGAAACAGTCTATTTTTGCTTAAAAGAAAATAAAATGTATAATCCATAAATCTGCACCAATATTTGCCATGATTTTAAACATATTTTGTGGGATTTGTAGCATTTTTTAAAGCATCAATTAAATCTATCATACAGAAGAATTCTAAACGCTTAATTTTGTAATTTTATCCAAATTAAATTAATAGGATTATGGCATTTGATATTGAAATGATCAAAGCTGTCTATGCACGATTAGAAGATCGTGTCACTGAAGCAAGAAAATTAACCGGAAAACCTTTAACTGCGTCTGAAAAGATTTTGTATTCTCACTTGTGGGATGTAAAATCTGATCGTCCTTATTCAAGAGGAGCAGACTATGTTGATTTTGCACCAGACAGAATTGCTTGCCAGGATGCCACGGCACAAATGGCTTTGTTACAATTTATGCAAGCTGGGAAACAAAAGGTTGCTGTCCCTACTACGGTTCACTGTGATCACTTAATTCAAGCTAAATCTGGTGCTGAAGTAGATTTAAAATCAGCTAATTCTACCTCTGCTGAGGTTTTTGATTTCTTAGAATCTGTTTCGAATAAATACGGCATTGGTTTTTGGAAACCTGGCGCAGGAATTATCCACCAAGTGGTGTTGGAAAATTATGCTTTCCCTGGAGGAATGATGATTGGAACTGACTCGCATACTGTTAATGCAGGTGGACTCGGAATGTTGGCCATTGGTGTAGGGGGTGCAGATGCGGTAGATGTAATGGCAGATATGCCATGGGAATTAAAATTCCCAAAACTAATTGGGGTAAAACTAACTGGAAAATTAAACGGTTGGACCGCTCCAAAAGATGTTATTTTAAAAGTAGCGGGTATCCTTACAGTAAAAGGAGGTACTGGCGCAATTATAGAATATTTTGGTGAAGGTGCCGAGGCAATGTCTTGCACTGGAAAAGGTACCATTTGTAATATGGGGGCAGAAGTGGGAGCAACCACTTCTACCTTTGGGTATGACAAGTCTATGGAGCGTTATTTGCGTTCTACTGGTCGTGACGATGTTGCCGATGCAGCCAATGCTGTAAAAGAGCACTTAACGGCTGATGCAGAAGTTTATGCTGATCCAGAACAGTATTTTGATCAAGTGATCGAAATTGATTTAAGTACTTTAAGTCCTCACTTAAACGGTCCTTTTACACCAGATTTAGCTACCCCTATTGCAGAGATGTCTCAAGTAGCTAAACAAAACGACTGGCCATTACAAGTGGAATGGGGATTAATAGGTTCTTGTACTAACTCTTCTTATGAAGATTTGTCTCGTGCTGCTTCTATAGCAAAACAAGCTGTTGATAAAGGGCTAGTCACTAAAGCAGAATTTGGAATCAACCCTGGTTCAGAGCAGGTGCGATATACAGCAGAAAGAGACGGTCTATTATCCGTTTTTGAAGACTTAAATGCTAAAATATTTACCAATGCTTGTGGACCCTGTATTGGTCAATGGGCACGTGAAGGAGCAGATAAGCAAGAGAAAAATTCAATTGTACACTCGTTTAACAGAAACTTCTCTAAACGTGCAGACGGAAACCCTAATACACATGCCTTTGTCGCTTCTCCAGAAATGGTTGCTGCAGTTGCCATTGCAGGTCGTTTAGATTTCAACCCTTTAACAGATAAGTTGATCAATCAAAACGGAGAAGAAGTAAGTTTAGATCCCCCTACCGGGATGGAATTACCCCCCAGAGGTTTTGATGTAGAAGACAACGGTTATCTTGCTCCTGTTGAAGATGGATCCGGAGTCAATGTAGTGGTAAGTGAAACTTCAGAACGATTACAGCTATTAACCCCATTTAAACCATGGGACGGAGGTAATCTTACTGGAGCTAAATTATTAATCAAAGCACACGGCAAGTGTACCACAGACCATATCTCAATGGCAGGTCCATGGTTGCGTTTCCGTGGGCATTTAGACAATATTTCTAACAACTGTTTGATTGGTGCAGTCAATGCATTTAACCAAAAAACGAATTTTGTCAAAAATCAAATGACAGGGGAGTATGGTGGCGTGCCAGATGTACAACGCGAATACAAAGCGGCTGGTATTGAAACAGTTGTTGTGGGAGATCACAACTATGGCGAAGGATCTTCTCGTGAGCATGCTGCTATGGAACCTCGTTTTTTAGGCGTTAAGGTAGTAATAGTAAAATCCTTTGCGCGTATTCACGAAACAAATCTTAAGAAGCAAGGAATGCTAGGAATCACCTTTGCGAATGAGGCAGAGTATGACCTTATTCAAGAAGACGATACCTTTAACTTCGTTGATTTAAAAGACTTTGCACCTGGAAAGCAAATCACTGTTGAAGTGGTTCGCGCCGATGGCTCTAAGGATACTATTATGGCGAATCATACCTATAATGCACAACAGATTGAGTGGTTTAAAGAAGG
>JAKMGK010000068.1 GCA_022424955.1 Flavobacteriaceae bacterium | reverse complement strand
GCGTGATTGTCAGAGTGTTTCTTTTCTTCTTTTAATTGAACAAAAGTTTTCCCTCCGTCTTCAGAAGTCAATACGCGAACATTCATTAAATAAAGTCGATCAAATTTATGCGGACTTGCATAGAGTTCTTGATAATAGTGTGGTCCGGTTGCGCCAGAAACAGCGTCAGACATTTTTTTCCAAGAGGCTCCTTGATCTGCAGATCGATACACACCTCCTTTTGTACGATCTAGTTCGATGGCAGCATAAACTACGTCAGGTTTTTGAGGTGAAATGGCTAATCCAATTTTCCCCATATTAGATTTAGGGAGGCCATTCGTCAATTCCTCCCAAGTTTCTCCTCCATCTATTGATTTGTGGATCCCAGATCCAGGACCACCGCCCATTAAGGCAGCCACCGTTCTGTGTCTGTCCCAGGTGGCAGCATAAAGAATTTGAGGATTGCGGGGATCGATCATAATATCTGTTGCCCCAGTCCATTCACTGTTGCCTAAAACGCGTTTCCAGGTTTTCCCACCGTTATTTGTTTTATAAACACCGCGTTCTCCACCTTTGTTCCAAAGGGGACCTTGTGCAGCGACCCAAACTACATTTGAGTTATCTGGGTGTACAATGATTTTTGAAATATGCTCTGATTGTTTTAAGCCCATATTTTCCCAGCTTTTACCGCCGTCTTTAGAACGGTAAATTCCGTCTCCATAAGCGACATGACGCCCCCCTACATTTTCACCAGAACCTACCCACACAGTAGCAGGATTTTGAGGATCAAGGGTAATGCAACCAGTAGAATAAGAAGCTTGTTCGTCAAACAGTGGCGTCCAGGTAGTCCCTGCGTTTTCTGTTTTCCACACTCCACCTGAACCCACAGCGACATACCAAATATTGTCGTTGTCTGGGTGGAAGACAATATCTGCAATTCGACCTGATAAGAAGGCCGGTCCTACATTGCGAAACTCAAATGCTCCAAGGGGGAGTTGTGCTTTTTTTGAAGTTCCTTCTTTTTTCTTTTTGCGTTGTGCGACAAGCTCAAAAGGGGAGCAAATCAAGATCATCCCTAATAACAATAGTATAATTCGTTTCATATTCAAGTTATTTTCATTCCCTTAAATGTAAAAAAATAATTACTAACTTAACTCAAATTGAGTGATATGCAGATAAGGGAATTTATTGACTTAACTTTTTTACATTTACCAATTCAAAAAACATACGATGAGCAAACCCACTATTTTTAGAAAACCACAAGGACCTATTGTGGTAAGAGGCGAAATCAATTTGACAGATCCAGAGGGAAATTCTATAGGGCACGGTCCGCGATTTTCATTGTGTGGATGCGGTTTATCTAAAAATATGCCCTTTTGTGACGGTGCGCATAAAGAAAAGTAGCACAACATTACTTATCCAGCATAAAAATAAAATTGACACTCTGAAAGATCATTATTACACCATAGAACAACCCTCTCCAGAAACTTTATTCAAAGAGAAAGGGAGTAAGTTTTATGGTTATGTTTTCCCTGTATCTAAAGAGGAAGAGGTGAAATTGTTCCTCGAACAACTCAAGCAACAACATCCTTCTGCAGGACATTTCTGCTATGCCTGGCAATTAGGCGAAGAAAAGATCCGTTTTAGAGCAAATGATGACGGAGAACCCAATAACTCTGCTGGACTACCCATTTACGGACAAATACAGTCGTTTAACTTAACCAATATTTTAGTAGTAGTTGTTCGTTATTTTGGCGGCACTAAATTAGGGGTTGGAGGCTTAATTCAAGCCTATAAATATGCTGCTCAAATTACTTTAGAAAGTGCCGCAGTAGTAAGTCGAACAATTGATCTTCTTTTCCAACTTACTTTTGGCTATAAAGAGTTAAGTAAAGTAATGAGAATCATTAAAGAGAAAAAACTTAAAATTCTTCATCAAGCTATGGGGGTTGATTGTGTTTACCATATTGGCATAAGAAAAAGTGAGGTTCCAGCTGTTTTGTCAAGTTTTGATCAGTTGCATAAGGTTAAGATTAAATCAACAGACGAATCAATGGAATAAAAAAAGAGCAATTAGTTTTAAAACTAATTGCTCTTGGCGGTACCTCCAGTACTAAAACCAATTATATATATAGTTGATAATCATATATAATTTGTAAAAACACACTCAATTTTGAACAATGATTGTTCCAATTAATTTTAAATTATTCCCTTTCTTCA
>JAKMGK010000061.1 GCA_022424955.1 Flavobacteriaceae bacterium | reverse complement strand
TTCCAGTTAAGAGTTGTGCTTGATTAAAGAAAGTACTCGCTGGATCTGTAGTGTCATACAAAGACAGGGATAGCGCAGAGGTTAAATACTGCCAATAACAAAACATGGCATACCAAGGAAAGAACATTACTGGAATAAGCTGTTTCATGGTCGTGGGCATTTCTTTAAAAGCCACCACGATTTCTTCCCAAGTGCGTTGTATAATACTTCCTTTTTCTTGTTCTGCTTCTAGTTTTGCTAGTTCCTCATCTGTAGGGGGATATTCAGAGGTCGTTAAGACAGTAACTAATATTGTTGCAGTAGAGGCAATAGCGCCAATTCCGAAGGCCCAGTAGGTAGAAACAGGAATTCCATTATCCATTTTATCACTCATGGCTAAAATCCCAAGGGAAACTAGAATGGCAGGAGTAAAGTTTGCTAAAGTAGTTCCTAATCCAGTAAAGAAGCTTTGTATTAAAAACCCAATAGAATATTGCTTCTCTGGTAATTTATCTGAGATAAATGCGCGATAGGGTTCTAGCGCGATATTGTTGGCCGCATCTAAAATCCATAACAAACTTGCTGCCATCCAGATAGAACTAGAAAAGGGCATCGCAATTAAGGCCAAACTGGCAATAATTGCTCCAATGAGGAAGAAAGGCTTTCTTCGACCAAATTTAGGTGACCAAGTACCATCGCTTATCGCACCAATTATGGGTTGGACTAAGAGCCCTGTAACAGGTCCAGCTAACCACAGCATGGGTAATTCCGCCTCGTTTGCTCCAAGGTATTTATAAATGGCACTCATATTGCTTTGCTGTAAACCAAAGCTAAATTGCACCCCAAAGAAGCCAAAATTCATGGTTAGAATCTGGCCAAAGGAGAGTTGTCTTTTTTTCATTGTTTAATTATTTGGTCGAAGCGAGTTGAGTTGGTGTAATTTGGGTTTGCAATCTTTTAGCAATGTGTTCTCCTATTTTATTCCCTTGCGCGACGCCTTCTTCTATGGCCATCATGTAGTGAATCCCTCCATATAATCTTGAAATAGCCGCTTCTTCTGAGGCGTGAATAAATGATTTAAATGAACGGACTGGGAGGCCAAAAGCAACTTCTGTTGTGTCTTTAAAGGCGAAATTATCTCCGTATAATTTTGTTAACACCACCGCAGAAGCACGTGAAATAACCGAGTGCCCACTAGTGTATTCTGGGAAAGGTGGCGTTTGTAATAATGGCAACCACTCTTCGTCATAGTGCTTATTAATCAAGGTTTCTGGACGTACCACAAGGGTATTCCATTTTTCATCCCAACAACTAATAAAGGCGTCAAAAAGAGCAACGCTCACATGGGTATAAGCATTAATTGTGGCGGCAAAATCGCTTTTCGCCTTTCGGGTAGCAATTGCTGTAATGCCTATCCAGTGTCCTCCTGGAGTAATTTTTTTTGTTGCAAACATGGCATGACCCCTGTGGTGAGTTACATAGGGGTTGCAATCCCAAAATTTAGCAATTTCAACTTGCTCGTCGGTCAATCCTTCTCCTATTTCATACACTTCTTGTAGCTGTGTTTGAAAAGGACTTCCTTTTGTCAAATCAAAATCTAAAGGAGCTTTGGGTTGATATTGATTAGCTGAATCAAGGACGAGGGTGCGAATTTTATTCCAGTGCGGTTCAATTCCATCCATATAATCTGGGGGAGTAGGTTTCCAAAACTTTTCACCCTCTAAGATGGTGTACTTAGGGTAAGTCCTGGTTTGATTGTACATGTCTTTGCTGGCCCATTGAAGAATGTGATCTGCCACGGACTGTGCATAAGTCATTGATGCTTTTCGCACCGATCTAGGCACTCCCATGTCTTTAATTTGTTGATCTAGTTTTTCTTGATAAGCTTCCATCTTATCCTCTGAAAAAATTAAGGCTTTTCCAATGATATTAAAGGCATAAATTGCTGCTAATTCTGGATTGGCTTTTTCTGTAATCTTTGGTGCTTCTTCTAAACCACTTAATTGGGTAGCTAGGGACTTATATTCGGTTGGTTTTGCTTGCGCCATAATTTCATAGGCAGCAATTGTAGGATACATATATACCCTTGAAGCCACGGGAGGAGAAAAGATATCATACACAATAATGTCTGAAAGAATTTTAACTGCAGATTGAAAAAGTTCAGGCTCCCTTAATTTTTCTTTGTAGGCTGTGTTTTCTGAACAAGAAATAAAAAGTACCATGACGCATAATATTTGAGATATATTTTTCATTTAATCTAATTTTTTTTCTCAAAGTATAATTCTGAACGCCAATTTACATCATTTGTTTCACTAAAGGGGCTATCATAAAAAACTTCCAACATGGGGAAATTAAGTTTTTTTGTTTGGTTGGAAAAACGTTGAAATAAATTGAACCAGCTTCTATGTGACTCATTATAGTTCCCATAAAATGTTTGTTTTTGTCCATTAATCATACTTTTCTTATCTACAAACAGGCGCTTGTCCTCCCCTTTATATTCATACCCTTGGGGAACTTGAAAACAAAAGTCAAATTCTATTATTTGATCTTTTAAATCTAAACGATTTATGTATAAAAGCGGAGTAGATTTTTCTCCTTTAGGTAAATAAAAAGACAAAGCATCAATATTTCTATTCATTTGATTCGCTTTTTCACTAATTTTTGTATTCACTTTTTGACATAAACAAGTAGCTTGAGGAAAACTCGCTTGCAGAGGTTTTTCCCATTTGTATTTCTTGTCATCTAATTGCAGATTGTGATAAAAAACTGTTACAGAT
>JAKMGK010000041.1 GCA_022424955.1 Flavobacteriaceae bacterium | reverse complement strand
ATGTTGTTTTTCACGGCTCTATTAAGTACCTAGGAGGACTTGTAATTTTCTTTTTATGGTGGATAATAGGTATAAGTGGTTTTACAACAGAGGTAAATGTTTATTGGGGACTTAGCTTCTTTATATGTTCTATTAGCAGTCTTTATCTTCGTCAATTCTTTGTGACTAGACCTCTTTAATCAATTTTACTGATATTGTGGCATTTTATCACCTAAATCGAGTTAAGCATTAAGCGAAAATAATATAATTATCAAATTAATTGATTGTTATATATTTAGTATAGATTTTTACTATTATGCTTTTTTTGCCCCTAGGTGTTCATAAAAATTCATTGTATCTTTGCCCCATGAAAGACGTTATTATCGTTGGAGCGGGTCCAATAGGGCTAGCCTGTGGAATTGCCGCACAAAAAAGACATTTAGATTACCTTGTTATTGATAAAGGAGTATTGGTTAATTCCCTCTATCACTACCCACAAAACATGACGTTTTTTTCAACTTCAGACCGGCTAGAAATAGGAGATGTCCCTTTTATATCCCACAACCCAAAACCCACTAGAGCCGAGGCACTAGAATATTATAGACGAGTCACCGCTGCCTGGGATCTCAATGTGAATTTATACGAAGGTGTAAATCGTTTTGAAAAAACTAAAAAGGGTTTTGTTGTACATACCGTTAAAGGCAGCTACCCTACAAAAAATATTGTCATGGCAACGGGCTTTTATGACTTGCCCTATCTACTCAATGTCCCCGGAGAAGATTTACCCAAAGTCACCCACTATTATAAAGAACCTCACCCCTATTTTGGGATGGACCTCGTCGTTGTAGGTGCCGCCAACTCTGCCGTTGATGTTGCCCTTGAAACCTATCGCAAAGGAGCTAAAAGTGTCACCTTAGTCATTAGAGAAAAAGAAGTGGGGCAAAATGTAAAATACTGGGCTAGACCAGATATAATCAATCGAATTAAAGAAGGCGGTATTAAAGCCTACTATGAAGCTCAAATTATTGCGATTACTCCTAAAAGTGTTAAAATTAACACCCCAGAGGGAGCCGTAGAGATTAAAAACGATTTTGTCTTAGCCATGACCGGTTATCAACCAGACTTTTCCTTACTTGAATCCTTAGGAGTACACTTCCAAGAAGATGAATTTAAAACCCCTCTCTATGATGAAATAAGTATGGAGTCAAGCCAAAAAGGCGTTTACCTTGCAGGGGTTGTATGTGGTGGTTTAAAAACCAACAAATGGTTTATCGAAAACTCTCGCATTCATGCTCCCATGATTATGGACGCTATCTTAAAAGCTTAAACTAATTTGGCTAATGCAAGTACAGACCCAAGGTGAATTCCATCGTGGAACAATAAAAAAGATTGGGTGGTTTCATCTGAATCTAGCACCATATTAGTTGAAGTAGTATAGGACTGGTAATTATTGAAAAGACCACTCGTTATATCTTTTTCAAATTGCTCATAGGTAGAAAATAAGGCCGCATCAATCGCTTTTACTTCATCAGCAAGCATATCGCGCTCTGGCTTTGACCCTTTAGCAAAAAGCTTAACCCATTCTGTCGGGATTTGCAATTCATTTCCAGTCATCTTATATAGCAAGAGTTGATGAGTTACCACGGTATGCGCAATATTCCAAATAATATTGTTGTTGAACCCTTCTGGGATTTTATTGAGTTGTGCTAAACTGTATTGCTTAAGATAGTGATGAAATATTTTTCTGTTATGTAACTGGATTGAAAGTAGATTTTTCATAAATATATTTTGCCTAAAAGTACATAAAATCGGAAAAGAATAATGGATTACTTACTTTAGTGGTATGCAGCTACTCATCGTTCCTGATTGTTTTAAAGAAAGTCTTCCCACCATCGAAGGGTCAATTACCCTTTTACATCAAGAAGGCTTTAGTGGGGTTTTTGCTTATCATCAAAATGTCCAGACACTATGACGCTTTCTTTTCTCCTCTTACTTCTAGCCGTTGGCTGGATTATAGTAGGAACATCCCGCTATAAAATGCATCCTTTTTTAGTTTTACTAAGTGCGAGTATCTTTTTAGCCATTGGGACGGGTGTCCCCTTAAAAGAATTGCCTTTACTGTTGGGAAAAGGCTTTGGAAAAACGACCCAAAGTATTGGGTTACTTATTTTATTTGGCACCATTATAGGCGTTGTTTTAGAGGTGTCTCATGCCACCCAAACCTTAGCGAAGGTCCTTTTAAATGGATTGCAGAAACTTCCCTTGCCTTATGCGGTGAGCTGCATTGGCTATCTTGTTTCCATTCCTGTATTTTGTGATTCTGCCTTTGTGATTTTATCTTCTTTAAATAAATCTCTTTCAGCACAAACAAAAACCCCTTTAGTCGCTTTAACGGTTGCTCTATCTACCGGATTATTTGCTCCACATGTATTAGTTCCTCCTACACCAGGGCCTTTAGCTGCTGCCGCAAATCTTGAATTAGAAAATCTATTCTTGTTAATTGTCTTTGGCGGGATTTTAGCCTTTATCCTTATCCTCGCTGGTGCTGCATATGCCTCTTTTTTAGCACGAAAGTTTACCTATCAGCCCACTTCTTCAATAGAAAGCCAGGAAGAAGAACAAAAAGTGCTCCCCTCATTTTCCAGGGCAATTGCCCCTATTATAGCTCCCATTATTTTAATGGCTATTGGAACTTTTCTTTCTTTTATTCCGTTTTCTACCCCACTTTTATTTTTTAAAGAAATGCTCACGGTCATTTGCACACCTACTTTTGCCTTAGGGATAGGAGTGTTACTCTCTTTTCGTTTACTCAACCACACGGCTATCCTTGTGAATGATTTAGTCCATAAAGGCATTTCAGTAGCTGCTCCTATTTTAGTCATTACAGGGATGGGGGGAACACTGGGGTTAATTATACAGCAACTCCCTTTAACCGAATTTGTAGAACAAAACTTAACCCAGTCAAGTTGGGGCTTAATGATTCCTTTTCTTGTTGCCGCCATTTTAAAAACCGCTCAAGGCTCTTCGACGGTGGCGATTATTACGGCGAGTTCTATTGTATTTCCACTTCTTGCGGTATTAGGCCTTGATAGTGAAATGGGGAAAATCTGGGTGATTTTAGCGGTAGGAGTTGGTTCGATGACGGTCTCCCATGCAAACGATTCTTACTTTTGGATTGTTTCACAAATGGGTGGCTTAGACATTAAAACAGCTTATCGACACCACAGCTTTGGCACCTTTCTTCAAGGGAGTTTAGGGATTGTGTTAGTCCTTTTAGGGCATTGGATAAGCCAGATAATCTTGGCCTAAGGTATTTTGAGAAACCCTATTTTTTCCCTAACCTTGTGTAGATGAAAAACCTTCCCCCACACCCAATAAAGGGTGCAGAGATTTCTTGGTTTGCTCCTTTATGTGATGGGGACGATGATTTTTTAGGTCACCGCAATCCCGATTATAAAAGCAGCTGGGATAACACGTCTAACATTGTCAAAACTGCCGATGCTTTAGGATTTCAAAATGTGCTGTGTCCTTCCTCTTATCAAGTAGGGCAAGACACCCTTTCTTTTGTTGCCGGAATGGCACCTTTGACCCAACAGATTAATTTGTTAGCTGCGATTCGATGCGGAGAAGTACATCCTCCTATGTTAGCGCGAACGATTGCGACTTTAGATCATATGCTAGAGGGGCGATTAACCATTAATATTATTTCGTCTGATTTACCAGGGACACAGTTGTCTTCGCCAGAACGCTATGCGCGCTCTAGAGAAGTCATTGAAATTCTTAAACAAGCATGGACACAAGACCGCATTGATTTTAAAGGACATTATTACCAGTTAGATTTGCCCACTGGACCCGTAAAACCCTATCAACAAAATGGTGGGCCATTGCTTTATTTTGGAGGGTATTCGCCTAATGGTGTTGACCTTTGTGCAGAACATTGTGACGTCTATTTAATGTGGCCAGAAACCGAAGAAAAACTGCAAGGGCTAATGGATAATATGACCCAAAAAGCAGCAGGCTATAACAGGACTGTACAGTTTGGTTTACGTGTTCATGTTATTGTAAGAGAAACCGAAGAAGAAGCGCGGGCCTATGCAGATAGTTTACTTTCAAAGTTAGATCTAGATTTAGGCACAGACATCCGTAACCGGGCACAAGACGCCGCTTCTTTAGGGGTGGCCAGACAATCACAATTGCGGGAAGAAGCCGACGAAAAATATTATGTAGAGCCCAATTTATGGACGGGGATTGGTTTGGCTAGATCCGGTTGTGGGGCCGCTATAGTAGGGAACCCAGACCAGGTAGTGGCAAAGTTAGAACGCTATATGGAAATGGGGATACGCTCCTTTATTCTTTCGGGTTATCCCCATCAGCAAGAATGTGAATTATTTGCCAAACACGTCCTGCCAAGAATCAAGACAGTCTCTCTTCCTTCAATCTTTGGGCGAATGCCAAAAACAACCCCTAACAGTCCTTTAGGTAACGGACCTAGAACTTAAAACTATGATCGATTTTGTTATCGTACTGACTTATTTTACTGTTGTTTTAATTGTTGCGCTACGCGGAAAAATAAGCCCCAATAGTTCTGCCGATGAATACTTTTTAAGCTCAAGAAATTTGCCTTGGTATTCTATCGCTTTATCGACCATCGCAACCAATATTCAAGGGTATCAATTTCTTGGGATGATGGGATCTGCCTATCTCTATGGGTTAGCACAAGCCAATCTTGAAATCAATGCGGTACAGGGAATTTTATTAGGTGCATTTGTCTTTGTTCCTCTTTTTTTAAAGGAGAAAATTACCACTATCACTCAGTTTATCGCACAAAAACTGGGGCAACGAATTGCTTTGTTTTATTCTTTAGCGAATATTGCTTTATTCGCGACGGTCACCCTGGGAGCAGCCCTTTTTTGGGGGGCTTATGCAGCCGATATGGTCTTTGGGGAACAGCTGTCTTTTTTACATGAAAATAGAATCTTGCGCATTGCGATCTTGATTGTTGTTTTAGGGGTTTTCTCTGCTATTTATACTTATTTTGGAGGTCTAAGTGCTGTAGTCAAAACCGATATAATTCAGTTTAGTGTCCTGCTTATCGGCGGGATTGTGGTTTGTCTTACCGCTGTTTATCATTTAGGGGGCTGGGAACAATTGTATCTTAAAACTCCTGAAAAAATGCACTTGCATTTAGCGGCAGATCACCCCACCCTACCCTGGACGCATTTATTGGGTCTTTTCTTCTTAAATATCAATTATTGGTGTGCAAATCAAACTGTGATGCAACGTGCCCTTGCAGCTAAAAGTGTTGCTCACGCGCAAACTGGCTTAATGGTGGGAGGACTTATCAAATACTTTATGGCAGTAATAATTATTGCCCCTGGAATCGCCCTTTATGGAATACTAGGAGATAGTCTAGGAGAGCCAGATTTAGCCTTCCCTTATCTTGTTAAAACTTATTTACCGGTGGGCGTAAAAGGGATCATCTTATGCGGTTTATTTGCCTCTTTAATGAGTACGGTAGATTCTACATTTAACTCCCTCGCTACACTATGGTCAACAGACATTTATGCTACTTATATCAATAAAATAGCTAGTGATCAACAAAAAATTAACGCAGGGCGTAAGGCCATTTTATTTAGCCTTGGTACTGCATTGATGATGGGCTTGATTTTATTGTATTTCAAATTTGAAAATCCAGACGCTGCCTTTACCCATACCCTCAATAATTTGCGCTATTATATCAATTGTGGTATCGTGGTGTTGATTTGTAGTGCAGTTCTCTTGATCAAGCCTAATATTAAAGTGGTCTTATTTGCCTTTGTTGCTACACTGCCCATTAACATTGGATTACAATTGATCCTTCCAGAGATGAATTACTTTGTTCGTGCTTTCTGGGTGATCTTTAGTGGTCTCTCTCTTGGAATTATTGCTAGTAAAGGACAACTCAATTCTATTGTATCATTGTTTCAACCGGCCAGTAAGCAAAGTCGAAATTGGGGTTGGGCATTGGCAATAAGTTTACTTTTCCTTCATTTTATTTTTCATTAAAGCTCTTCTATAATGCGAAACTACGGGTAGTTTGTGATCAATTAGGGAGGAGTTTTGTGGGGTATGATTTGAAGGGGTATCAATAAAGAAGATGTTTTTTGGAGTTTTTCCTCCACCCTGATTGTGATTTATATTTTACAAAATAGATTTTTAAATCTGATTGAGATGGATAATCCACAAAGTATATTTTTTTATCTGATTGAGAAGGATATTTGACAAAATACCATAAACCTTCGTTCCCCTTAGATTGGGATTCATAATCTACTTTGAATACT
>JAKMGK010000019.1 GCA_022424955.1 Flavobacteriaceae bacterium | reverse complement strand
GTAATAGTGAATTCCGAAGCCGCCAATTTTGAATAGAGTAGCGCTGGGTTCCCAGAGAATTTTAAGTGCGTACATGCAGTTTGGTTTTGTATAAAAGTACCGAAAAAAAATGATATTTCATGGGACTAAGGAACAGGATCATGGCCTCCTTTAGACCACGGATGACATCGTGCAATGCGGCTAATGGTCAAGTAACTTCCACGAATTAAACCGTGTTTTTGCAAGGCTTCTATTCCATAGTGAGAACAGCTGGGGGTAAAACGGCAGCTAGGAGGGAGGTGGGGAGAAATAAGCCGTTGATAGGCTCGAATCAGTAAAATAAATAAAGCTTTAATGGGATTTTTCATCACCTTATAAACTAAAGCTAGTCCCGTCTTTCCCATCTTTGAGTTGAATCCCCAGGGCTAAAAGTTGATCTCTTATTGCATCTGAAGTAGCAAAGTCTTTATTATCTCTTGCTTTTTTGCGCATTTCGATTAAAAGATTAACCGTTCCCTCAAGGGCCGTGCTTACTTTGTCTTCTGTTTGATTACTGTTAAAAGAAAGGCCTAAAACATCTTCTGTAAATGCCTTCATTTCGTCTTTTAAGAATGCCAAGTCCTTTGCTGCGATAGTAGCCGATCCATTTTGTACAGAATTGATAAATTTGACGGCATCAAATAATTGTGCAATTAAGAGCGGACTATTAAAGTCGTCGTTCATTGCTTGGTAACATTTATCTGTCCAAAGTTTTAAATCAAAGCCTTTCGTTTCATTTGCTGCAACCAGTTTGTCGAGTAAATGGATTCCTTCAGTCAATCGTTGAAAACCTTTTTCTGAGGCTAATAATGCATCTTCGCTTAAATCAACAATACTGCGGTAATGTGCTTGAAGTAAGAAAAATCTAGTTACCGCAGGAGAAAATGGTTTTGAGAAGATATCGTTATTCCCGCTAAACATTTCGTCTGGAAGGATATTATTCCCCGTTGATTTAGCCATTTTTTTCCCGTTAAGGGTAAGCATATTAGCATGTAGCCAGTATTTAACCGGTGAGGTTTTATTAATCGCTTCTGCTTGAGCGATTTCACATTCGTGATGCGGGAATTTTAAGTCCATTCCACCACCGTGAATGTCAAATTGTTCTCCTAAATATTTTGTACTCATGGCTGTACACTCAAGATGCCAACCAGGGAAACCATCTCCCCATGGAGAAGGCCAGCGCATAATGTGTTGGGGTTCTGCTTTTTTCCAAAGCGCAAAGTCTTGTGGATTGCGTTTATCACTTTGGCCGTCGAGGCTGCGTGTATTGTGTATCAGGTCTTCAATTTTACGACCACTTAATTTTCCGTAATGATTCTTTTCGTTGAATTTTAAGACATCAAAATAAACAGATTCGTTTACTTCATAGGCATAGCCTGCTTCGATAATTCCTTTGATGATTTCAATTTGCTCAATGATATGTCCTGTAGCTGTAGGCTCAATACTAGGAGGGAGGTTATTGAGTTTTTCAAGGGTTTGATGGAAGTCAACGGTATAACGTTGAACTACCTCCATGGGTTCGATCTGCTCAATTCTTGCCTTTTTTGCAATGCGATCTTCCCCTTCATCTGCATCGTTTTCTAGGTGACCTGCATCTGTAATATTACGTACATAACGCACTTTATAGCCCAAGTGCTTGAGGTAACGATAAATAAGATCAAAAGAAATAAACGTACGGCAATTGCCTAAATGCACATTGCTGTAAACCGTGGGTCCACAAACATACATTCCCACATAGTTTTCTGTGAGGGGCGTAAAGATTTCTTTTTTACCGCTAAGGGAATTATAAACTGAAAGGGTGGACATTAAAATTCCGTTTCTATTTTAATATAATCGAGGAACTCTTGTTTCTTATCTTGTTGCTTGAATACCCCGCCAAACTCTGCCGTGACCGTGCTGCTGGTAATATCACGAATACCACGGGCATTAACACAAAGGTGCTTTGCGTCGATGACACAGGCAACGTCTTTTGTATTGAGTACTTTTTGTAATTCTTCTACAACTTGCAGTGTAAGCCTTTCTTGTACTTGAGGGCGTTGTGCATAGTATTGTACAATGCGATTCATTTTAGATAAACCTACTACTGTCCCATTTGAAATATAAGCAACATGTGCTTTCCCTACGATAGGGAGCAGGTGGTGTTCACAGGTAGAGTAAAGGGTAATGTTTTTCTCTACTAAAATCTCCCCGTATTTATACTTATTATCAAAAGTAGACGCTTTGGGTTTATTGTCTGGATGAAGCCCACTAAAAATATCTTTGACAAACATTTTTGCCACTCTTTTAGGAGTTCCTTTAAGACTATCGTCTGTTAGGTCCATTCCCAAGGTGTGTAAGATTTCGCCCACCTTTTCTTGAATCAATTCAATTTTTTGATCATCGTCTAGGTCAAAGGCATCTGTTCTTAAAGGGGTCTGCGCACTACTTCCTACATGGTCGTCACCGCGAAGGTCCTCATTATCTAGCGTTAGTTTCTCAATTTTCATAGGCAATTATGTGCTGCAAAGATAACGAAAACATTACGAAAAGGGAAGTATTGTAAAACCGATTACAGTTTTATTCTATAAGTAAAAATCAAATTGAGATTGTCTTGATTTAGTCTAATAGTATCTGTTAGCCCATTTGTAAATAAAGCCTGTTGAGAAGAAAGATCTTGAAGCTGCACCGCTATATCTAGACTACTAGCACCAAAATTATAGCCCAATCCACCACTAATAATGGCTTGACTGTTGTCAAAGGCAACCATGGAAGCACTTTCTGTGCTATATCCCCCACGTAAGCTTATTTGTGGATTTAACCTAAATTCTCCACCAATTTGCAAGCGATTACTGGCTTGAAAGTTTTCCTCAATTTGATTGTTTAACGAACGGAATAAGTCATCGTCCACTGGAGTAAATGTAGAACTATCATGAGGCCTTACACTATAATCTAAACTAATAAGTCCAATGTCTTTGATGATATACGCTAGACTTCCTCTTACACTTCCTGGCGCATTGAGTTTGTACTCCGGAAAAACCGTCTCTATGCCTTGATCAAGGGGATTAAGATTAATTGTAGTACTACCATCTTTGGTGTTAAGGGCTTGCCTTACTCGATCAGACAGGCGATAATAGGTAGGACTTTCTAGGCTTAAGCCCATACGAAGTTGATTATTTACTTTATAAATGGCCCCTATTTGAAAAGAACTTCCTGTCCCTAGGGTGATTAATTCATTTCTAAAATTTAATTCACTTAAACCAGACTGTGGACCATAACCATCTTCATAAAAATTGACATGCTCTGTATATTCAACATTCAAAAAGTTAATATTAACGCCCAAATAGAGTTTATCTAGGTATAAACTACTTAAGTTAATATTGTATTTATTGACACGACCAGTAGTAGATTTATTGTATTCGTGGGTATAACCGTTAGCACCTGCTTGGGTATTACTTTGATAAGATTGAATGCTAGGATCTGTCATATCTGTTGAACCTGCAAAAGGGATAGGATTAATAACAAAGCCTTCATAGCCAAATAGGGCCTGCTGTGCAGGATATCCCCCATATTCACTTATTTCAATATAAGCGTCATTAAACGATTCTCCGTCTAATTGAGAGATACCATCTAATCTTTTGCCTTGCGCATAAGACAAGAAATATTGATCAATCCCTCTGTTAGGGTTCACTCCTGTGACTCCATAACTATTATCAAAATTGGCGGTTTTAGTATAATTAAATGCAATACTGATTTTAGACCAATTTCCTCCCGTTTCATCATTGAGGATCAATACTACTCCAGCTTGCCCAATAGAAAGATCATTGCCTTTGTCCAGTTCTGATGCATTAAAATATTGAGCAGTGTTTTCTAATTGAATTGAGTTAAGCGTTACTCCCACCTCAGAAAAACCAAAAATAGAAGAAGCAGCGGGATTGATTTCAATGGCAGAAAAATCTCCTCCTAATGCTCCAAAAGCACCTCCCATTGCGCTAAATCTCGCACTGCCTTGGGTTGCATTAGTGCTATATCGCTGGGCGTCAGACAAGGTTTGTCCATTGATTTGAAAACATAAAAAACTTACAAGAAAAATTAAATTCTTTTTCATTGGGATATAAATAAAAGGGGTTAATTATTGTCTTCTTCCTCCAGAACTAGATCGACCACTAGAAGAACGTCCACTGCTGCTTGAGCGACCAGCGCCAGATGAAACCCTCGCTGGTGCACTGTAAGAACGAGAACTACTACTTCTCGCATTTGAGCTTGGACTTCTTGTCGAAGAACTGTTGCTGTAGTTTCGTGAAGAGCTATATTCTTTTGTGCTGTTATTGCTATTATTTCTTGAAACCGCTTGTCTATTTGATCGGCCCCCTTGATTGACAACACTTCTGGCCTGATTTTGCAGTTGATATCTTCTTGCTTGCTCTCTAGTATTGATCACTTGGATATCAAATCCATTGGCTTGCATTTGTCTCATGACGCGATTAATTTGAGAGCGATTTTGAGTCTCTCGATTACTTTTTATGCGCCTCACTCTGCTTTCAGTATCGTTAAGGTTTTGACTTTGACGAACACTAGCCGTTCTACCTTGTTGCGTTTGAGCAGTTGCTGTTCCAGCTGAATTAGCTTGTCTGCTTCTTCTACTGTTTTCGTTTGTTAAACTAGCAGATGTCCCGTTGTTGTTTCTTTGAGCGCGAGTATTGACCGTAGTTCTTCCCACCCCAGCCGCTGCCGCTTGTCCTCTATAAGTAGAACTGTAAGCGCGATTTCTGCGAATATCATTTCGTCTATTGTTGTTAAAACGATTAGATGGTCTCCTGTAGGGATTGTTATAAGCATATCCATAGCCGCCGTTCCAAAAGCCTCCCCCATAGTAATAAGGGTTACCATAAAATCCATAACCATAGTAGGGGAAGAAACCATTAAAGAAAGGTCGATTAAAGCCCCATGCAAAACGATTCCATCGATAAGGGTTATAAAAGTTGTAATCCCAGTAGGCTACATAAGGGTCATAAAAACCGCTAAATCCCCAGTTTCCTCCAAATCCAAAGTTAAGGGGAGTAGACTGAATAATGATTTGTGTGGTTTTATTACCACCACCCCAGTTAGGGTTGGATTGATAATTGTTCGAAAAACCTTGATTTAAAGAATCAACATTGGTTAACGCAACACTATCAGTGTTGTTATCCCAGTTGTATTGATTGGCCTGTTGATCAAAGTATTGAGTGTATGCATTGGTGGCTTGTGTTTTTTTATTACGTCGAACAACAATAACATTGTCACTATTGTAGATTCCATCAGTGTAATAAGAACCACTTTGAAAACTTCCACAAGACGTAAATAAAAGTCCACTAAAAAAGATTATTCCTAAACTCGATAAGCCAATAAATTTTGAAAATCGCATAACTCTTTATTTTTTACCAGTAAGCGGGCTAAATTAGTTAGTTTTGCCCCACAAACGTATTTTAATCTAAGATAGTCAAAATCTGTGCCAAAACTATGTCAAAGAAATTAACAAAACGCGAAGTAGATTATTCAAAGTGGTATAACGAGTTAGTTGTTCGTGCCGATTTAGCCGAAAATTCTGCAGTCCGTGGATGCATGATCATCAAGCCCTATGGATTTGCGATATGGGAAAAAATGAAAGAAGAGCTGGATAAAAAATTCAAAGCGACTGGTCACCAAAACGCTTACTTTCCATTATTTGTTCCAAAAAGTCTTTTTGAAGTAGAAGAAAAAAATGCAGAAGGCTTCGCCAAAGAATGCGCAGTGGTTACCCACTACAGATTAAAGAACAATCCAGACGAGGCAGGAAAGCTTATGGTGGATCCAACAGCTAAACTCGAAGAAGAACTTGTGGTGAGACCCACTAGCGAAGCCATTATCTGGAACACTTATAAGAATTGGATTCAGTCCTATCGCGATTTACCTATCTTGATCAATCAATGGGCCAATGTTGTGCGTTGGGAAATGAGAACACGTTTGTTTTTAAGAACAGCAGAATTCCTTTGGCAAGAAGGACACACTGCTCATGCAACAAAACAAGAAGCCCTTGACGAGACTTTATTGATCAATAATCTCTATGCAGATTTTGTGGAAAAGTTTATGGCTATACCAGTGATAAAAGGAGTGAAGACAGCCAGTGAACGTTTCGCTGGAGCAGAAGACACCCATTGTATCGAGGCCTTAATGCAGGATGGGAAAGCGCTACAAGCCGGTACTTCACATTTTTTAGGACAAAATTTTGCCAAGGCGTTTGATGTTAAATATGCCACTGCAGAAGGGGGATTAGAGCATGTATGGGCTACTTCATGGGGAGTTTCAACCCGTTTGATGGGGGCATTGATTATGACCCATAGTGACGATAACGGATTAGTATTACCGCCTAATTTAGCTCCGATACAAGTTGTTATCGTTCCCATTTATAAAGGATCAGAACAGTTAGAGGAAATCTCAGTCGTGGCGAATAAGATTAAAGCCGATTTAGAAGCCGTAGGAATCTCTGTCAAATTTGATAATCGCGACAATATCAAGCCTGGATTTAAGTTCAATGATTATGAACTCAAAGGGGTGCCGTTGCGCATTGCCATCGGTCCAAAAGATTTAGAGAAGCAACAAGTGGAGTTAGCGCGCAGGGATACCCTTGAAAAGAGTTTTGTCCCTCAAACTGCATTAATCGAAATGATTCCAGCGCTTTTAGAGGAAATTCAAGCAAGTTTATACAACAAGGCATTCTCTTTTAGAGACGAGCATATTACAGCAGTGAATAGCTATGATGAGTTTAAAACTGTTTTAAAAGAAAAAGGAGGCTTTATTTCTGCCCACTGGGACGGTACAGAAGCCAGTGAAGAAGCGATAAAGAAGGAAACTAAGGCTACGATTCGTTGTATCCCTTATGATACAAAACAAGAAGAAGGGAGCTGTGTTTATTCTGGTGCTCCATCGACTCAAAGGGTATTGTTTGCAAAGGCCTATTAGGCTGTAAAAGAACCTAAATATAGTAGAATAAAAAAAAATAATTTTTATTTAAAAATGCGTTGTGTAATCGATGAATAAGTTTTAGATTTGCAACCATAAAATTTTGGCCCGTTCGTCTATCGGTTAGGACGCCAGGTTTTCATCCTGGAAAGAGGGGTTCGATTCCCCTACGGGCTACTAAAAATAATTTAGATGGCAAATCATAAATCGGCACTTAAAAGAATTCGTTCTAATGACAAAAAGCGTTTACGCAACCGTTTTCAGCATAAAACGGCAAGAAATGCTGTACGTCGTTTACGCGAGTTAACAGATAAAAAAGAAGCGACTACATTGCTTCCATCAGTTATTTCTATGTTAGATAAATTAGCTAAGAAAAACATCATTCACGCTAACAAAGCGGCTAATATTAAGTCTAAATTGACTAAAAGAGTCGCATCATTATAATTTTAGATTTTTGACTAAATTAAAAAGCGCTCAAATGAGCGCTTTTTTCATGCCTTAATCTTAATGAACCCCTTAAGAGTTCATTGAAATTAAAAACTCTTCGTTGTTAACGGTCTTTTTAAAGCGATCGTTAATGAATTCCATTGCTTCTACTGGATTCATGTCTGCGAGATATTTTCTCATGATCCACATGCGTTGCACTGTGTTGTCGTCTAATAAAATATCATCTCTACGTGTACTAGAAGAAATAAGGTCAATGGCAGGGAAAATTCTACGATTAGAAATCTTGCGATCTAATTGAAGTTCCATATTCCCCGTTCCTTTAAATTCTTCAAAGATGACTTCGTCCATTTTAGATCCAGTCTCTGTTAGAGCAGTTGCAATAATAGAGAGAGACCCACCATTTTCGATATTTCTTGCTGCACCAAAGAAACGCTTTGGTTTATGCAAAGCATTTGCATCAACCCCACCACTTAAAATCTTTCCACTGGCTGGTTGAACTGTGTTATATGCGCGTGCGAGTCGCGTGATAGAATCTAAAAGGATGACAACATCATGCCCGCATTCTACGAGACGTTTTGCTTTTTCTAAAACAATGTTCGCTACTTTAACGTGTCGGTCTGCAGGTTCGTCAAAGGTAGAAGCGACAACCTCTCCTTTAACATTACGCTGCATATCTGTTACTTCTTCTGGTCTTTCATCAATTAATAAGATGATTTGATAGACCTCTGGGTGATTTGCTGCAATGGCGTTTGCCACATCTTTTAAGAGCATTGTTTTCCCTGTCTTAGGTTGCGAAACAATCATTCCGCGTTGCCCTTTTCCGATAGGAGAGAACAAATCAATAATTCTTGTGGAGATGGTGCTTTGTTTCTCGGCCAACTTAAACTTTTCTTGTGGAAAAAGGGGAGTGAGGTGTTCAAAAGAAACGCGATCTCTCACAACCTTAGGATCTTGCCCGTTGATGCGGTTTACTTTAATCAAAGGGAAATACTTTTCTCCTTCTTTTGGAGGGCGCACTGTCCCTGATACTGTATCTCCAGTTTTTAAGCCAAACAAACGAATTTGAGATTGAGAGACATAAACATCGTCTGGAGAAGAGAGGTAGTGATAGTCAGAAGAGCGAAGAAAGCCATAGCCTTCTTGCATGATTTCTAGTACTCCTTCAGAATCAATAATGCCATCAAATTCATAATCTGGTTCGCGGTAGCGATTGCGATTATCTTTATTGTGGTTCACCTCTTGCTTTTTATGACGTGGGTGTTTGTGATTGTTCTGATGATTATTTTTATTCTTGTGTTGAGGTTTGTGGCTAGAACGCTCTTTGTTTTCAGCTTCAGGATTTTTAACCTCTGCTTTAGGCTCTTTATCTTCTTTTTTCTCTTGAACAGTTTTTCTTTGTTCTGGATCTTTTCTAAAACGTTCCTTGCGTTGTGGCTTATTTTCTTTTTTAATTGCTGGTTGAGCTTCTGCCTTTTCAGGGCTTCCTTTTTGTTCTGGCGGGTTAGCCGAAACATAATCGATGATTTGATAAATCAAGTCAAGTTTTTTTAAGGCAGATGTTTTCTTAAGCCCTAGTTTTTTTGCGATTTCTTGTAAATCAGCTAATTTTTTTTCTTTTAGCGTAGCTATTTCGTACATGTGTGGTTGATCTCAAAAAGAGGTTGAGTGAATAATTATGATTCTTGGTATTCTGCACGGTATGAAGTGTCGTGCTCTACAATATTACAAAAAAAACCAGTGTAAATACAGAAAACTCTTAATTTTGACAAAAAAACATGATCCAAAGAATTCAAACCGTTTTTATGTTGCTCTTTGTTATAGCAGCAGCTGTTAACTTTTTTCTTTTTCCCTCAGAGATAGTAGTGTTTGAGCCTGTGTTAGGCGAAAAGGTAGATTCCAGCCCTTATATTTCTATTCTATTAGCCATTTTGGTGCTTATTAATATTGGTTTTTATAAGAAAAGAAAACTTCAAGTACTTATCAATCAACTTGTTTGGGTTTTATATACCCTTTTTTGGGGAAGTTTTGTTTATTTCACTCTACAAAATACAACAGAGGGTCTTAACCTATATCTCCCTGATTTGTTGGTTGCATTTGTAGGAGAAGTCGCCTTGTTATTGGCCAATCGTTATATTCGTAAAGACGATGCTTTAATTCGTTCCTTGGACCGTTTGCGCTAGACTTTTTCCTCTAAGGCCTAATTCAACCACTTCCATATTTTGAAGTTTTCCTTGGACTACTTCAAAGCGCAACATGGTTCTTATTTGATGAAATCCATGTATTCCAGCAGCACCAGGATTAAGGTGCATCATATCTCTCCCTTTAATGTGCATTACTTTTAATATGTGAGAATGGCCGCAAATAAAAACGTCTGGTTTTATCTCGTCGAGTAGTCCACGAACCCGGGGGGTGTATTTTCCAGCTGTTCCCCCTATGTGCGTTATCAAAAACTTTACTCCTTCGACGGTAAAAATATTATTTTCTGGGAAGCTCACTCTGGCGTTGTTCCCATCGATATTTCCATAAACACTTCTCAGGGGCTTTATTTGCGCTAAAGTATCTGTCACTTTTAAATCTCCAATATCTCCCGCATGCCAGATTTCGTCTGCCTCTTGCGCATACTTTAAGATGCTTTCGTGTATATGTCCGTGGGTATCAGAAAGTAAAAGAATTTTTTTCATTGTCTTGAAAGTGCTCAAAATTTTATACCATGCAATATACTTCAAATAAACCCTATAATTCTGTTCTTATTATTCAGCCCTCTGGTTTGCGTTACCGTCTTCAGGAAGACCATATTTTTAAAGAAATTCGTTATACTCAAGTGACAGGGGTGAAGATCAAAAAGGATTTTTTTTAATGGGGTATAGTATTGCTCCACTGTAATTACTTTTTTTCATTTACCTAAGCTACGATCAAGGTTTATCATGGCCTAATGGGATTGAATTAATTTTTTGGGGAGGATATCTGTGCTCTTGCTTTTTTATACCGATTAATTTTACTGTTGTAATTAAAAGGGGGAGTTTAGCAAGTGATGTTTTTATGACTCCTAGACTAAGCCAAGCTAAGGCTATCAAAAAAGAAATCGAATCTCATTTATAAGCACTAGTAAAGCTGTTAAGTTTCTAATATCTTTGCAGGGTGCGGTACTTTCTAACTTTAGCGTATAATGGAACAGCTTTTCATGGGTGGCAACGACAACCCAATGCGATAAGTGTACAGCAAGCGCTAGAAGAGGCTTTAAGCACTCTATTGCGAGAACCCATTGCGATTGTAGGGGCAGGAAGAACAGATACTGGCGTGCACGCCAAAGAAATGATGGCCCATTTTGAGGCAGATCTCTCTGCAGAAACTCAAGAGAATCTCCCTTATTTGCTCAATCGCTTTTTAAAGGAACATATTGTTATTAACCGCCTTGAAAAGGTCAAAGCAGGTGCTCACGCGCGATTTGATGCAACAGCGAGAACTTATGAGTACCATTTGGGTTTTCAAAAAAACCCGTTTAAACAACAGCTGTATTATTATTTTCACCAACCTGTCTCCCTAGAAAAAATGAATCAGGCAGCCCAGATTTTATTGGAGTATGAAGACTTTGAAGCTTTTGCTAAAACCCACTCAGATGTAAAAACATTTTTATGTAATATCACAAAAGCCCATTGGGAAAGTACAAAAGAGGGAGCTATATTTACCATCACTGCTAATCGATTCTTGCGCAATATGGTTCGTTCCATAGTGGGGACATTACTCGAAGTAGGAACGGGTAAAATTGAAGTATTAGAATTACATAAAATTATTCAAAGTAAAAATAGGGGGGAAGCGGGTTTTTCGGTTCCAGCAAGTGGGCTATACTTGACAGAGATCAAGTATCCTCAAAATATTTATGTCTAAATGAAAGAAGAGAAAGCAAGCTTATTTGACCGGGTGTTATTTAGTAAAATAATGGCCTATTCAACCCCTTATAAAGGCTATTATTACACGGTAATGATGGCGGCCATTTTGTTGTCTGCTTTTTCTACGCTAACGCCTTATTTACTTAAAGTAGCTGTGGACGATTATATCACCCCACGTTTGTATGAAGGCTTACTCTTTTTTATTTTATTGATGCTACTAACCTTGTTGTTAGAGGTGTTTTTCCAGTATATTTTTGTGTACTATGCCAACTGGTTGGGGCAAATGATCGTCAAAGATTTAAGGGCGACGCTTTTTAGCAAGCTCCTCCATTTTAAAATGGCATATTTTGATAGATCTGCAGTGGGAAGATTAGTCACCCGTTCTGTCAATGATATAGAGACGATTGCCAGTATTTTTAGTCAGGGCCTCTTTATGATTATTGCCGATTTTCTAAAAATGGGATTAGTTGTGGTAGTAATGCTATATGTCAACTGGGAATTATCTTTAATTGTTTTTGCTGTCCTGCCTGTGATTGTATATGCTACTCGGGTTTTTCAACGTTCCATGAAAAAGGCTTTTGAGGAGGTAAGAAAAGAAATTGCCAATTTGAACACCTTTGTACAAGAGCGCATAAGCGGAATGAAAATCGTACAGCTTTTTAGTAGAGAGTCAATAGAAGAAAAAGCCTTTGATCAAATTAATAATCGACATAAAAAAGCTTGGTTAAAGACGGTCTGGTTTAATTCAATTTTCTTCCCAGTGGCAGAAATCTCCACCTCTGTTACCATTGGTTTACTGGTGTGGTATGGGGGCTTTAAAACTATAGCTGGAACAGAAATTTCTTTGGGAACCTTATTCTTATTTATCCAATTATCTCAAATGCTTTTTAGACCCTTACGTCAAATTGCCGATAAATTCAACACCTTACAAATGGGAATGGTTGCTGCAGACCGAGTGTTTAAAATTATTGCGACAGAAAGTTCTATTGAAGATAAAGGGAGTTATAAGACCAAAGCATTAGAAGGAAACATTGAAATAGAGCAATTGCGTTTTGCTTATTTACCAGACGAAGAAGTTTTAAGAGGCATAGATTTAACAGTAAAAGCAGGAGAGACAGTTGCCATTGTTGGAGCGACAGGTGCTGGGAAATCTACTTTAATCAATTTGATTACACGTTTTTATGAGTTCGACCAGGGAGATATTAAAATTGACGGAACTTCTATTAGAGATTTTAAGCTCAATAACCTTAGAAGTCATGTAGCACTTGTGATGCAAGACGTCTTTTTATTCGCCGATTCAATTTTTAATAACATTACTTTATTTGACCCCAGTATTCAAAAAGAAGCTGTGATCGCGGCTGCAAAAGAAATAGGAGTGCATAAATTCATTGAATCCCTACCAGGAGGTTATGACTATAATGTGCAAGAGCGGGGGATAATGTTATCTTCTGGACAGCGACAATTGATTGCATTTTTAAGGGCTTATATGGCTAGGCCTACCATCTTAGTTTTAGACGAAGCAACCTCTTCGATCGATTCTTTTTCTGAGGAGTTAATTCAAAAGGCAACAGAGCGGATTACAAAAGATAAAACCTCTATCGTTATTGCCCACCGACTCGCTACCATTAAAAAAGCAGATCGAATTGTTGTAATGGATCAAGGGGAAATTGTAGAAATGGGAACACACGAAAGTCTTTTGGCAAAAAATAAGGGTACTTATCAAAGATTATACGAACTACAATTTAGTCAGGCTGAAGTAGTTTAAAGGCTGAGATCCTCTGATAGGGTTCGTTTGAGCTTTTCTGCAGAATCGAATTTTTGAAACTGACCATTTTTAATATAGACGATATCTCCTCTTTCTTCTGAAATTACAATAACTAAGGCGTCTGTCTTTTCTGATATTCCTAAACCAGCTCTGTGTCTCAAGCCAAAACGACTGGGAATACTGTTTGATTCTGAAACAGGTAAGACTATTCTAGTCGCAGTGATTCTATTCCCTTTAATGATAATTGCTCCATCGTGTAATGGGCTGTTTTTGTAGAAAATGCTCTCTAAAATTTGTGGGCTAAGGGTGATCTTAGTTTCATCTCCTGTGCTTTTGACAAAATCAAGGTTGTTGCTTCTTTCCAGTACAATGATCGCTCCCATTTTATCTTTTGCCATGTTTTCACATGCATTAACAAATAGAGTAAGATCGAGTTGAACAATTTGCTCCTCTTCTAGATTCAAAAAGTTGAAGTAGCGAACAAAGCTTTTGCGGCTTGTGTAATTAGTTGAACCTAATAAGAGTAAGAATTTTCTTATTTCTTGCTGGAAAACAACTATAAGGGCAAAAAATCCAACACTGATAAAATTCCCTAGTATATTACTCAAAACATTCATATTTAGTGTAATGGTCAATTGATACATAAAGTAGATAATGACGATTCCTAAGAAGATATTGATCGCCACCGTGCCTTTTACCAGCTTGTATAAATAAAATAATAAAAACGCCACAACTACGATATCAAGGACATCGACAAAAGAAAATTCAAGAAAACTAAAATTATTCAATGGTGGGCTTTTTGTAAAATTAGGAAAAATCTATCTGAGTTGTTCTAATAAGCGAATACATTCTTTTGCGGCTTTGACGTCATGGACCCTGAGGAGTTGTACTTTTTTTTGCAAAGCAACCGTATGTAAGACCGTACTGCCATTGAGTGCTTCAGCTGCAGTGATGCCTAAAACCCGATAAATCATCGATTTTCGAGAAATCCCTGCCAAAACCGGAAGGCCAAAAGCTTGAAAGTGTTCAAAGCGGTGGAGTAAATGATAGTTGTGTTCGACAGATTTTCCAAAACCAAAACCCGGATCTAGGATAACATCTTTTATTCCTGCTGCATAGCAGGTGTTAATTTTTCGGGAAAAGAAACGCATGATTTCTTGGAAGACATCTTCATAGGATGGGTTGTTTTGCATATCCTTTGGTTTCCCCTGCATGTGCATAGCGATATAGGGAACTGGGTATTGCCCTACGGTGGACATCATGGTTGGGTCAAGATTTCCAGCAGAGATATCGTTTATCATATGTGCACCTTCTTCTAGCGCAGCTTTAGCCACATTGGCTCTAAAAGTATCAATGGAAAATAGGGTGGTGGGAAACTCCTTGCGCAATGCGATTAAAACAGGGATTAGCCTATTGATTTCTTCCGTTGGACTGACTTGTTCTGCTCCTGGACGAGAACTATAAGCGCCTAGATCAATAAAATCTGCGCCTTCTGTGATCATCTTTTCGCATTGTTTTAAGGCAGCAGAAATATTTTGATGTTTTCCTCCGTCATAAAACGAATCTGGAGTGAGATTTAAGATTCCTAAAATCTTAGGAGAAGAGAGATCTACTAAGGTGCCATCACAGTTAAGGGTCATAAAGATTAATTTCTATGGATAACTTTCGTTATGCGAATTTGATAGAGTTAAATAATTGCCCGAAATTTACAAAAATTAAGGTCAAAATGATTCCTACCCTAACCCATTATCAAAAAATTACTGCACAGTGCCGTGCTTTATTCTTAAAGAAGATGACGGACTATGGTGTGGCCTGGCGTATTTTACGTCTACCCTCACTTACCGACCAGATCTTTATTAAAGCCCAGCGGATTAGAAGTATTCAAAGTTTAGCAGAGCAAAAGGTAGAAGAAGGGCAAGAGAGTGAGTTTATTGGGATTATTAATTACTGTATAATGGCTTTAATACAGTTAGAAAAAGGAATTGCAGAACAACCTGATTTGTCTAATGATGAGGCTTTAGCTTTATATGACAAACATTTAAAAGTTACCGAAGATTTGATGTTAGCTAAAAATCACGATTATGGCGAAGCATGGCGGGATATGCGGGTGAGTTCTTTGACAGATTTAATCTTACAAAAGTTATTACGCGTTAAGCAAATTGAAGACAATCAAGGGAAGACCCTTGTGAGTGAGGGAATAGATGCTAACTATCAGGATATGATTAATTATGCGGTTTTCGCATTAATCCATTTGGATCAATAAACATATGATAAAGTTGTTGTTGCAAAAGGGGTTGAGTGGACTACTAACACTCTTAGGGGTTACCGTAGTGGTGTTCTTTCTTTTTAATGTTTTGGGAGATCCAGCACAGATGATGGTAGATCAAAACGCCTCTCAAGCACAAATAGAAAAAATACAACAGAAGTACGGTTTTGATTTGCCTACTTATCAGCAGTTTCTCTATTTTCTCAACGATTTATCTCCACTTTCTATTCACAGTACCCAGACGGGAAATTTTTCTTACTACAACCAAAATAAATATGGGGGTTACATTCTTAATTTAGGTAGTTTAGCGTTAGTTTTAAAACAACCTTATCTTAGAACCTCCTACCAAAGACAGGGGAAAAGGGTAAGTGATATTATCGCAGAGACCCTTCCTAATACTTTTATATTGGCGTTAAGTTCAATAAGTATTGCCATTGTATTTGGGATGATGCTAGGGGTTTTAGCAGGCTATTTTAAAGGGACCTTTTTAGATTCAAGCTTGTTGTTCTTGAGTACTTTAGGGATGAGTGTTCCCTCTTTCTTTAGTGCAATTTTATTTTCCTGGATTTTTGGGCATTTGTTAGGAGATCTCACTGGGCTGAATATGACTGGAAGTTTGTATGAGATGGACGACTTTGGTGAAGCCCAACATTTACAACTCAAAAATCTTTTACTTCCTGCGATCGTATTGGGAATTCGTCCCATCGCAGTGATTGTACAATTAGTGCGTTCTGGGATTATTGATGTCTTACAGCAAGAATATATTAAAACCGCTTATGCTAAAGGGCTAACGTCTTTTCAAGTTGTGTATCGCCATGCGATTAAAAACACGCTGAATCCTGTGATAACAGCTGTTTCTGGATGGTTTGCCTCTATGCTTGCTGGAGCAGTTTTTGTCGAATATATCTTTGGTTGGAGGGGGCTGGGAAAAGAAATAGTTAACGCGCTTAATACCCTTGACATTCCCGTTGTGATGGGAGCTGTTATAGTCATAGCAAGTTTGTTTATAATCATCAACTTAATCGTTGATTTCCTCTATATTTACATCGATCCAAAAGCAAAACCATTTTAAATTAATAACATGAGAAAAAAGATTGTCGCCGGTAACTGGAAAATGAATAATAACAAAGCAGAAACAGATCAATTGATCGCTGCTTTAAAAGCAAAAGGAAGCTTTACAGGAGTTGAGGTTAAAGTGGCGCCCACTTCAATACATTTGGCACAAGCCGTAGAAACATTAAGCGATTCTGCTATTGAAGTAATAGGACAAAATATGCATCAAGCGACTAACGGAGCTTATACTGGAGAAATTTCTGCCGTCATGCTGCAGTCGGTGGGGGTAAACTCAGTCATCTTAGGGCATTCAGAGCGAAGAGCTTATTTTAACGAAACAGACGAAGCTTTAGAAGAAAAAGTTGCTTCTGCTGTAAAACAAGATATGGAAGTTGTTTTTTGTTTCGGAGAAGAATTAGAAGATCGCCAAAGCGAACAGCATTTTCAAGTTGTAGAAGATCAATTGCACAAAGCCTTATTTTCTCTCCCTCATACGGCATGGGAAAAGATTGTTTTAGCCTATGAGCCAGTATGGGCGATTGGAACAGGGGAGACCGCCTCTCCAGAACAAGCACAAGAAATGCATGCCTTTATTCGCGGACTGGTCGCTCAAAACTTTGACGAAAATATTGCTGAAAATGTTGCTATATTGTATGGCGGAAGCGTGAAGCCCGCGAATGCACAAGAAATTTTTTCAAAGCCAGATGTCGATGGTGGATTAATTGGAGGTGCAGCGCTTAACGCAGATGATTTTTTTGCAATTGTTCAATCGATCTAAATGGCAGCAACTTATATACAGCTTAACTTAAAGATTCAACCCCTAGAAATAGGGAGAGATATCACTTTAGCCGTATTGAGTGAGTTAGGCTTTGAGAGTTTTGTTGAAACAGAAGTAGGCCTAGAAGCTTATATTCAAGAGCAAGATTGGCAATTAGACTTGTTGGATCAATTATATCCTCTCGCAGAAAAAGGCTTGGATATTGGTTGGTCGTTAACCGCCATTCCGCCAGAAAACTGGAATGCTGTTTGGGAATCAGATTTTCAACCCATTGTGATTGAAAATAAGTGTGCTGTTAGAGCAAATTTTCACGATCCAATAGATGTGCCTTATGAGTTAGTGATTACCCCAAAGATGAGCTTTGGAACGGGACATCACCAAACGACTAATATGATGTTGAACTATTTACTTCAATATCCTCCCACTGAACACACTTTATTAGATATGGGCTGTGGTACTGGTGTTTTGGCCATTTTAGCAGAAAAATTAGGAGCGAAAGAACTCGATGCAATTGATGTAGAACCCTGGTGTTATGAAAATACGGTGGAAAATATCAAGATGAATAATTGTCAACAAATTGTCGCTGCAAAAGGGGATAGTAAGATAATTACTAATAAGATCTATGATACCATTCTTGCCAACATCAATATGAATGTCTTATTACTTGATATACCCTTATTTTCAAAGCGTTTAAAAGATAATGGTAGGTTATTTTTAAGTGGCTTTTACACCCAAGATATTCCTGCTATTGAGGCGAAGGCAAATCAAAATGGTCTACACTTAATAGAATTTAAAGAAAAAGACAATTGGGTTTCTGCCCATTTTTCCAAAAGCAATGGATGAATCACCAGAAGTAGCATTTGAAAAAGAGGTTGACGTTCTAACGGTAAAAGAACACCAAATTATTTTGCACAATGACGATGTCAATACTTTTGATCATGTGATTCGTTGCCTTGTTCGTATCTGCGACCAAACGCCAGAGCAAGCAGAGCAGTGTGCCTATATTGTCCATTATCACGGAAAATGTGTGGTTAAGACTGGCACTTATGAAGATTTAAAGCCCCGTTGTTTACTGTTGTTAGAAGAAGGCCTTTCGGCAGAATTGGTTTAATTTATCTAATGATGTTTGTCTAACTCTTAGGCTTGATGTAATTTGCAGTCTTCGTTTTTATAAACGTTAGACGCTATGAAAAAAACACTAATACTATTAGTAGGGCTACTTGCCTCTACGCTTTACGCACAAAACACTATGGAACAAACAGTACACCAATTTACCGTGGAAACTTTAGAAGGAGATCAATTTGACTTTTCTGCTCTTAAAGGAAAAAAAATTATGGTAGTCAATACCGCTTCAAAATGTGGATTGACACCTCAATACAAAGATTTACAAGCCTTGTATGAAAAGTACGGATCAGAAAAATTTGTGATTGTAGGTTTTCCAGCCAATAATTTCATGAAGCAAGAGCCTGGATCTAACGAGGAGATATATGCTTTTTGTGATCGCAATTATGGTGTTTCTTTCCCCATGATGGCGAAGATTGATGTAAAGGGAAATTATATTCACCCTATTTATAGCTTCTTAACCCAAAAAGATAAAAATGGTGTGATGGATTCTAAAGTCACCTGGAACTTTCAAAAGTATTTGATTAATGAAGAAGGTGTATTGGAAAAAGTAATCTCTCCAAGAACTTCTCCTGTCGATGAAGAAGTAATCGATTGGATCACAAAGTAAACCCAATGAAAGGCAAGCAATTCGAGACACATTGTATCCATGAGGGGCAATTAGAAGACCCCATATACAAGGGGGCTATTTCGCCCATTTATATGGCTACGGCCTATTCATATGAGGAAACAGATCGTTATCCTAGATATTTTAATACCCCAAATCAAGTAGGGCTTGCTCAAAAAATCGCTATCCTCGAGGGGGCAGAAGAAGGCTTGATCTTTGGTTCTGGAATGGCCGCCATTTCGACAGCATTACTGGCCTTTTTAAAGGCGGGGGATCACGTTGTTTTGCAAAATGATTTATATGGTGGTACAACAAATTTAGTGGTTGAGCATTTTAATCAATACGGAATTGAATACTCTTTCGCCACAGGCTTATATGCTGCTGATTTTGAAATAGAAATCAAAGAGAATACTAAGGTCATTTACATTGAGACACCTAGTAATCCATTGATGAAAATTGTTGATTTAGCGGCGATAGCGCAGTTAGCAAAAAAGCATAAACTCGTTTCAATGATTGACAGTACCTTTGCTTCTCCTGTAAATCAAAATCCCATCTCCTTTGGGATTGATATAGTCTTGCATTCTGCCACAAAATACCTAGGAGGACATAGTGATATTCTAGCTGGTGCTGTAGCCTGTTCTGCCGTCCACATGAAAAAGGTCTTTGCTGTGGCAAAAGGTTTAGGAGGAAACTTGAGTGAGCTATCTACCTGGTTACTTGAGAGGAGTATCAAAACCCTTTCGATTCGAGTGCGACAACAAAATGAAAACGCACAAGCGCTAGCAGAATATTTAGCTGCCCACCCCGCCATTGATGCAGTTCATTACCCTGGTCTTGAAAGTCATCCAGATCACGCCCTGGCAAAGAAACAAATGCATGGGTTTACTGGAATGATGTCTTTTGAGATAAATGCTGCCTATAACCGTACTGTATTTGAAAAAGCCTTACAGTTAATTCAACCTGTTGTAAGCCTTGCAGGAGTAGAAAGTACCATCACCATACCAGCCATTACCTCGCATAAACTCTTAACACCAGAAGGAAGAGCAAAACAAGGAATAACAGATCAGTTGGTTCGTTTTTCGGTAGGAATTGAACATGTTGAGGATCTAAAGAACGATTTGAATCAAGCCTTAGAAAAAACAGCAAATGAAAGTTGATATCCTCGCATTTGGTGCGCATCCAGACGATGTAGAATTAGGCTGTGGTGGGAGTATTGCTAAAGCCATTAGTCAAGGGAAATCTGTTGGGATAGTCGATTTAACCCGCGGAGAATTAGGGACAAGAGGTTCTGCAGCAATAAGGGATCAAGAGGCCGCTGCAGCGGCCAAAGTATTAGCCGTGTCTTTTAGAAAAAATCTCGCCTTTCGCGATGGATTTTTTATCAACGACGAAGCACATCAAATGGCTGTAATCCAATTGATCCGTTTACACCAACCCAAGATAGTTTTATGCAACGCCATTGAGGACCGGCATATTGATCACGGCAAGGGAAGTGACCTGGTGAGTGATGCCTGTTTTTTATCTGGATTAAAAAAAATAGTGACCAAAAAGGAGAGCGGGAATGAACAAGATCCATGGCGCCCAGCACATGTTTATCACTATATCCAGTGGAAAGAAATAGCACCAGATTTTGTGGTAGATATTTCTAATCACATCGATACAAAAATGGAAGCAATTTATGCCTATGCCAGTCAGTTTTATGACGCTAAGAGCGATGGACCCTCTACGCCTATTAGTAGCCAGAATTTCTTAGAGAGTGTTCGATATAGAGCGCAAAACTTAGGACGTCTCTCTGGCGTGACTGCTGCAGAAGGTTTTACGGTAGAGCGCAGTCCATTGATTCAAGACTTTGATCATTTATCCTAAGACTTTTTCTAGACGCTTATAAAAACATTAGTCTAAGCTTTGAAAGGAAGAAAAAAATAGCTTAAATTTGCCGCTCAAACGGTGGTTGTAGCTCAGTTGGTTAGAGCGCCTGATTGTGGTTCAGGAGGTCGGCGGTTCGAGACCGCTCTTCCACCCAGTTTATCAAAGGGACTGTAGCAATACAGTCCCTTTTTTTATAGGCTCTACCCAACATTCTCTCAAAGTGGAAATAAAAACTTCTTAGAAGATTTAGTTATTTAAATATACGATTTTTTCCACTTATTTTCCACAAATATTCCACTTTTCGGTCACAAACCAATCGAGGATTTGTTTTGAGCTACCTACTCTGCCTTTCCATTTTTTTGTCATATCAAATACTTTTTCTAATATTACAATAACTATAAACCAATTTGAGATGAAAAAAATATTTTTAGCTGCATTGCTAATAACTGCAAATGCATTTGCACAAAAAAGCTCCTTACTTTACGACCAACACTTTATTAAAGCAGAAGATATTGAAGCTTATGACAAGTTAATTGAGGAAAAATTTCTACCCTACAACCAGGTGAGAAAAGACAATGGTAATATTGTTGAATTCACTGTATGGAAAGTCATTCACAATCCATCGGAAGATTTCACCCACATGGTCACTTTTATATATGATATGGAGAATGAAGATGTTGTTGATAAAGATCTAGATCCTTTGAAAAAAATTAATACTAGTGAAGAAGATTGGCGTCGTTTTCAAGAATCAGCAGATGAAGTAAGAAGCTTAGTTTACCGTCACAAGTGGAATAACCTAAAGTCTGTTAGTAGAAAAGATGTTGATTTACCCGCAAATGTCATGGTATTAAATTTCATGAAACTTAAAGATGATAAATGGGGGTCATATGAACAAGCAGAAGTAAACGCGACTAAATCTATTTCAAAAAACTCTCCTAGAGTTGGATGGACGTTTCATCGTCGACTAGACAACTATGGAACAGATATATATTACACTCATACCACTATTGATTGGTTTAATTCCTATCCCGATTTTATTCGTAATAATATGGGTGGAGTATCTACTTCTGATATTGGTGAGGAAGGAATTGTTATGAATAAACTTAGAGATTTAAGGCGAAGAGTTGTTTTATATAAAGCATATCAATCCGAATAAATTATTTATTAAATCAAAGACATATTCTTTTAAGTTTTGAGCTAATCAAGGATTGGCTTGGAGCTACCTACTCTGCCTTTCTATTTTTTTTACCATTTAAAATGCACAGGTTTTCCATTCTAATAATTTTGCACCTGTCAATAATGACGGGACTTAAGCAAGATTCTTAGGATAAAAAGGAGAGTTTATTTATCGCCAAAAATAAGCCTGTTTAAGAACTTAAAATCACCTTAAATATCCACTTATATTCGCCAGATGAGAAAGTCTCTTAAAACCCATTAAAATTGCCTTAGAATCCATTCTTCGCCTATGATTAACTAATGTACTTCTTTGTTCCTTTTGCAACTGTCCCGATGACATATCAATACAACTTAATTATGTACATAATAATTATGTATAAAATTATAGGTATACATAATTATAAGTAGATATAATTATATACAGATAGATATATAAAATCCCTTAGTTATCCTATATATAAT
>JAKMGK010000067.1 GCA_022424955.1 Flavobacteriaceae bacterium | reverse complement strand
TTTCACTCCAGAGATTAAGTCTATTATGTTGGCAACCAATGTTTTAAAAAGTGGTAAAAATAAAAAAGAGGTCAAAAATGACCTCTTGTCTATGATGGCTCCTCCTCTTGGGCTCGAACCAAGGACCCTCTGATTAACAGTCAGATGCTCTAACCAACTGAGCTAAGGAGGATGGTTATTCGGTTGGCAAAGATAACTGAAAATCTTTTTATGCCAAACTCCTATTGCTTTATTTTAAGTATTTATTGCCGCCGCTTCTTTTTCTTCTTCTAGCTCTTCAAAATCTTCGATATCTTCGTTCCATTCGAAGTTACTTTCTATCTCGTCTGTATTGGGATTATACTTAACCTCTATGTATTTAAGACGGTCAACCTCTTCTACTTTTACTTGTACGATATAAGTGTGGTAGTGATAGCGATCAAATGGGCTTAAAAAGGTTTCATAACTATCCCAAATAATATTTCTTGTGTATTCAACATTGAGAAATTTTTCTTCGATAAAAAACTTAACTTTTTTATTGATTTCTTTATCGTTGATTGGATCGATTTCACCCGCTTCATTCTCGTTCAATAAATCAAACTGGGCTTTTAAGTCAGGGATAGTGATTTTTTTGTCCTGTGCACTAAGGCCTAGACTAAGAAGGGCTACTGAAAGCAAGAGAATTTTTTTCATTGTATTTAATTTAGTGTCTTGATTATCAAATATAAAAAACAGTCATGGGAGACTCAAAGATTTAGGGAAAAATCGTGCCAATTAAGTAAATAGCCATCGGTAGAGATCATTTCCATTCGCAAATAGTACTAGGGCGAGTAATAAGAAAAACCCAAACATTTGTGCATACTCCATAAACTTATCATTGGGTTTGCGGCCGCTAATCATTTCATATAATAAAAACATTACATGCCCCCCGTCTAAAGCGGGGATAGGTAATACATTCATAAAAGCTAAAATAATTGAGATCAATGCTGTACTGCTCCAGAAACCTTGCCAGTCCCATTGGGCAGGAAATAAATTTCCAATTGCTCCAAAGCCACCTACTTGGGTTGCTCCTTTTTTAGTAAATATATATTTGAATTGTGCGACATAGTCGTGTAAGGTCCAGTATCCAAAATCAAAGCCTTCTATAATGCTTTGGTCTAAATCCAGGTCAACACGGGTGGTGTTAAAATCGAACTTAGGTTTGATCATAAACCCTAGAACTGCATTTTCTGTAGGGAAAACGCTTATCGTTTTGGCCTCTTGCTCTCTCAGGATATTAAACACTACACTGTCTTGAGCTTTTAGATCCTCGCTTCTTAGGTCTCCTATAGCTTTGATAGGTTTTCCATCAAAAGAAACTAACACATCTCCTACTAGTAGTCCTGCTTTTTCGGCAGGATTTCCAGGATAGAGGCTATCGACATAAATCGAAGCGATAGGATTAAGCGGAAACATATCCCCCGCTTCAAACATAGTTGTCCCAAAGTTTTCTGGGATAGCGATGATTTCTTTTGTCCCGTTCGCACGTCGAACTTCCACGGTCTTTGTGCTTCTTAAAAATAAATGACGGTTAACATCCATTACATATTCAAGGGGTTCTCCATCGACGTTTAAAATCTGATCTCCATCTTGAAAACCAATGTTTTTAGCAATGCCAGAAGCAGTAAATCCTTTTGTGACATCTTCTGTAGGTAAAGTTTCTTTTCCCCAAACAAAAAGGATCATCATATAAATTAGGAACCCAAGAACGATATTGACCGTTACACCTCCTAACATAATAATTAATCTTTGCCAGGCGGGTTTTGAGCGAAACTCCCAGGTTTGAGGAGGTTGTTTCATCTGCTCGGTATCCATACTCTCGTCAATCATCCCTGCGATTTTAACATAACCGCCCAGGGGTAACCAGCCTATGCCGTATTCTGTCTCACCAATTTTCTTTTTAAACAAGGCAAAGTTCACATCAAAAAAGAGATAGAATTTCTCCACCTTAGTTTTGAATAGCTTTGCGGGAATAAAATGTCCTAATTCATGTAAAACGACTAATATTGATAAGCTCAGTAAGAGCTGAATGCCTTTAATGACAATTGGATCCATAGATTTTTTTCTAAATAAGCCCAAAAATAAGCATTTCTGTTAGGCCTGACTGTTTTAATCGCTATTTATCTTTCTTTTAACAAGGCAATAGGGTAAAAAGAATGTAATTTTGTGGCATCGCTATGAAGATTAATTTTGCACGCTATCGAAAGTTTTTTGTTGCCTTTGCGACCCTCTCTGCTGTAATTCTATATTTGTTTTACAATGCGCTCAAGCCGGTAAAAATATTACCCATCTATCAACCCGCTGAAATAAGTTTTGAATTAGTCGATAGCACATTGCAACACGTCAAGAAATACCACAAAATCGCTCCCTTTCGTTTTTTGAATCAAAATGGAAAAGTGATTACACAACTCGACTATGAAGATCTTATCTATGTCGCAGATTTTTTCTTTACCACTTGCCCTTCCATTTGTCCTATTATGACAGATAATATGGTTAGGATTCAAACCCAGATTTTAGAAGACGATAAGGTGAAATTGTTGTCTTTTAGTGTCACCCCTCAAATAGATTCTGTCCCTCAATTAAAAAAATATGCCCTTGAAAAAGGCGTGGTTGATGCAAAGTGGAATCTATTAACGGGAGACAAAAAAGAAATTTATACCCTGGCCCGTAAATCTTACTTCGTGGTTAAAGAAGACGGCGATGGGGGGCCACATGATATGATTCATACCGAAAACTTTGTCTTGGTTGACCCAGATAAGCGCATCCGTGGTTATTATGACGGAACAGATAAAGCCGCTATGGAAAGCTTGATGGAAGATATCACTACCTTAAAAGAAGAATACGACTTCTAATGCTAAATTGCTCTAATCTTTTGCGAGCGGACGCATTTTCACCTACTTTTGTTTCTTTAAATCATTTTAAATAATGATTACACTAGATCAGATCGAGAAAAATCAAAGAGGGAGAATTGTGGAGATTGACACTGATCTACTTCCGCTTAAATTAATTGAAATGGGATGTCTCCCGGGGAACGAGGTTCATTTAGAACAACTAGCCCCTTTAAAAGATCCTATGTACTTAGTGATCGACGGCTGTCACCTAGCCATTCGAAAAGAAACCGCACAACATATTACCATAGACCTTATTGGATGAGTACTAACCTTAATGTTGCGCTTATAGGAAACCCCAATACAGGAAAAACCTCTGTTTTTAACGCCTTGACGGGCTTAAACCAAAAAGTGGGGAATTATCCTGGAATTACGGTCGAAAAAAAACAAGGAAGCTGTCGACTAAATCGCACCACAAAAGCCCATATTATTGACTTGCCAGGGACCTATAGTCTCAATGCTTCTTCGATGGACGAGAGTGTGGTAATCGAATTGCTTCTCAATAAGAACGACAAGGATTACCCAGATGTTGCGGTAGTGGTATCTGACATAGAAAACCTAAAACGCAACCTTTTATTATTTACCCAGATAAAAGACCTAGAAATCCCTACCCTTTTAGTGATTAATATGTCTGATCGCATGAAGCGGAAGGGGATTTCGCTCGATATAGCAAAACTAGAGACACAATTAAAGACAAAAATTGCCCTAATCAGTACACGGGAAAATACTGGGATTGATACCCTTAAAAGTTATCTTCTCGACTACCGTTCGCTTTCAAAAGAGCCGATTACTGATATTCGTGCTATTGATAAAGAGTATTTTGAAAACCTGGAAAAGGTTTTCCCAGATCAATCCTTATATAAGCTGTGGTTAGTGATTACCCAAGATGTTAATTTTGCCAAACTAGAGCGTCAAAAGGTAGAAGATGCCTCTGCCTATAGAACTCAGTCTGAATCTCATCTTAAAAGATTACAGCAAAAAGAAACCATCAAGCGTTATCAAGTCATCAATCAGGGATTAAAAGAAACCTACACAGTAGACATCAATAAAGCGACTGATTTTCGTTCGCGCTTAGATCGCGCTTTGATTCATCGTTTTTGGGGATACATTATTTTCTTTATGATTTTGCTGACCATCTTCCAAGTTATTTTTGACTGGAGTAGTATCCCCATGGATTTTATCGACGAAAGTTTTAGCCAATTAAGTGAAGCGACTAAGAGAAACCTTCCGCCAGGGCTTTTTACAGATCTTTTAGCCGAAGGGATCATCGCTGGTCTAGGTGGGATTGTTATTTTCATTCCACAAATTGCTTTTCTGTTTCTCTTTATCTCTGTTTTAGAAGAGACCGGTTATATGAGTAGGGTGGTGTTTTTAATGGACCGTGGTTTGCGCAAATATGGTTTAAGCGGGAAAAGTGTCATTCCATTAATTTCTGGAACGGCCTGCGCCATACCGGCCGTGATGGCCACCCGAAATATCGAAAACTGGAAAGAACGTTTAATCACCATTTTAGTGACCCCTTTTACCACCTGTTCTGCCCGTTTACCCGTTTACCTCATTTTGATTTCCCTAGTGATCCCAGAAGGAACCTTTTTAGGGATGGGGTATCAAGGCTTGACCCTTATGGGACTTTATTTATTGGGGTTTGTTATGGCTTTACTTTCTGCGGCTATTTTGAATAAAGTCTTAAAGATTCAATCCAAAACCTATTTTGTGATTGAGATGCCTAATTACAAACTTCCTCTGTTAAAAAATGTAGGTCTTACCGTTTTTGAGAAGACAAAATCTTTTGTCGTAGAGGCCGGGAAAATTATTTTAGCTATTTCTATTTTGTTGTGGATCATGGCTTCTTTTGGTCCTGGAAAAGAGTTTAATAATGCGGCAGAGATTGTAAAAGAAAATTCTGTTGAAAAGAATTTTACACCAGAAGAATTAAACGCAGCCATTGCTTCTTACAAGCTCGAACATTCTTTTATAGGAATTTTGGGGAAAAGCATAGAGCCTGCTATTGCTCCCCTGGGCTTTGACTGGAAAATTGGGATTGCATTGATTAGTTCTTTTGCCGCAAGAGAGGTTTTTGTGGGAACATTAGCCACCATTTACAGTGTTGGGAATGAGGGGGAAGAAACCATTAAAAATAGAATGGCGGCAGAAACAAAAGCCAATGGGGAACCCTTATTTAACCTTCCCACAGGGGTTTCATTAATGCTGTTTTATGCTTTTGCTTTACAGTGTATGAGTACCCTTGCAATTGTTAAGAAAGAAACCAACGGATGGAAATGGCCCTTGATTCAGCTTTTTAGCATGACCTTGATTGCTTACCTTTCGGCTTTAGCCGTTTATCAAATTTTAGCTTAATGGAAACGATACAAGTTTTACTGGTTGCTGCTGCTGCTGTTTTTGCTGTTCGAGCCTTGTATTTAAAATATTTTAAGGCAAAAGACAATAACTGTGGCCCAGATTGTGGGTGTCATTAGGCGTTCATTAAAGCTTCGATTTCATCAACTTCAATAGGGATATTCCCCATTAAATTAAGTGGCGCTCCATTTTCTTGTATCACCACATCGTCTTCTAACCGTATCCCAAAACCTTCTTCTGGTATATAAATTCCTGGTTCAACAGTAAAGACCATATTGGCCTGCATGGGTAAGTGTAACAAGCCATAATCATGGGTGTCTAAGCCCATGTGATGAGAAGTGCCGTGCATAAAATAACGCTTATAAGCAGGCATATCTGGATTTTGTTGATCGATATCCAGTTGATCTAGTAAGCCTAAACTTAGTAGTTCACTGGTCATGATTTTTCCCACCTCGATATGGTATTCTTTCCATAAAGTCCCTGGAACTAACATTTTTGTCGCTTCTTTTTTTACCCTTAAAACGGCTTCATAAACGGCTTTTTGGCGAGCGGTAAATTTTCCAGAAACTGGAATGGTACGGGTAAGATCACTGGAATAGTTTCCATATTCTGCCGCGACATCCATTAAGAGTAAATCTCCTGCTTTACACTGGCAGTTATTTTCGGTATAATGCAAAACATTAGCATTGTTTCCACTCGCTATAATAGGGGTGTAAGCAAAACCTTTTGAACGATGTCGCAAGAACTCGTGTGACAATTCTGCTTCAATTTCATATTCCCAAACTCCTGGTTGAACAAAATGGAGTAAACGGCGAAACCCTTTTTCGGTAATATCACAAGCGGTTTGAATTTGGTCAATTTCTGCTGCTGCTTTGACCGCTCTTAATTGCTGTAAAATGGGGTTACTTTTCGCGACTTTATGCGCAGGATAATTAGCTTTACATTGTGCGATAAAACGGTCTTCTCTTGTTTGGGTTTCAACCGCTTGTCGATAATGTTCATTGGTATTGAAATAAAAGGTATCGCATTGCGTAGCCAATTCTTGAAAGACCCGTTCAAAATCACTCAGCCAGTAAACTGTTTCAACTCCTGTGAGTTTTGTTGCTTGATCCTTGGTTAGCTTTGCGCCTTCCCATACCGCGATATGCGCATTGGTCTCTCGAACAAACAGAATTTCGCGATGCTTTGCTTCTACTGCCTTTGGAAAAAGAACTAAAATGCTTTCTTCTTGATCTACACCACTGAGGTAGAAAATATCCCGATGTTGGGCAAAAGGAAGAGTAGAATCTGCACTAATGGGATAAACGTCATTTGAATTAAATACAGCCAGGCTGTTGCCTTGCATTTGAGCCATAAAGTTAGCCCTTGCTTGACGATAAAAAGTTGCTGGTAATGGTTGATAGCGCATGAAACAGTTTTGGCTTAAAAATAGGGAAAAAACCCTCATTTCAGTTCCTCGGGAATTGTAAACCTAGAAAAAATTGTAATTTCAATCTAAATTAGACTACATGAAATCATTTTTATATTCCTTTTTATTCGCCTTTGGCAGCATAGCTTTAGCACAAAACCCAGCCACAGATGCACAGGCCCTTTCTTCTTCTTTGGATTATTTTAAAAGCCTTCAGCAAAATTCTGAAGTCAAAAATATCCCTTTTGAAAACATTGGTCCAAAAGTAATGAGCGGTAGAGTGGTTGCCCTAGCGGTTAACCCTAATGATCCCACAGAGTTTTATGTAGCGTATGCTTCTGGAGGACTATGGCATACTACCACAAATGGAATAAGTTTTACGCCTATATCAGAAAACGCTCCCACCCAAAATATTGGTGAAATTGCCGTGCACTGGCCCACAAGAACCCTGTGGGTTGGAACAGGTGAAAACAATGCTTCGCGATCTTCTTATGCTGGGATTGGAATGATGAAAACTTCAGATAATGGAAAAACATGGTCGCTTGCTGGACTGGAGGACAGCCACCATATTGGAAAGATATTGATTCATCCCGAAGATCCTAATCATGTTATTGTAGGAGTAACGGGACACCTTTATTCTACTAATGCTGAAAGAGGGGTTTATGTCACTAAAGACGGCGGTCAAAACTGGAAACACAGCTTATATATCAATGACAGTACGGGTGTAATTGATATGGCCACAGCTCCCAATAATTTTAATATTCAGTATGCTGCGGTTTGGGAAAAAGACCGTAAAGCATGGGATTTTACTGGGAACGGAGAAAATTCAGGGATTTATAAAAGCACAGATGCTGGAATGAGTTGGAAACTGATCAGTGGGGTTGAAACGGGCTTTCCAGCAGGAGAAGGACTGGGTCGAATTGGACTAGCTGTTTTTGATGAAGATACCTTATATGCCATTCACGATTCTCAATTTAGACGTCCAAAAACAGATCAAGAAAAGCGAGAAAGTTTATCTAAAGATGATTTTAAAAGCATGTCTAAAGAAGCTTTTTTAGCCCTAGAAGACAAGAAGTTGAACGCTTTTTTAAAAGAAAATAATTTCCAAGAAAAATATCGGGCGGCAAATTTGAAAAACAGCGTTCGAAGTGGAGCAGTAGTCCCTAAAGATTTAGCCACTTATCTAGAAGATGCTAACAGTCAATTATTCGATACTCCAGTGGTGGGGGCAGAGGTCTATAAAAGTACAGACGGTGGAGCAAGTTGGCAAAAAACCCATCAGGGCTATATCGACGATTTATATTACAGCTATGGCTATTATTTTGGGCACATACATGTGCATCCTAAACAAGAAGATAAATTATATATCTATGGGGTGCCTTTATTAACCTCTAATGATGGGGGTAAAACCTTTGAATCGATTAGTAAAGCTAATGTTCATTCAGACCATCACGCCTTATGGATCAACCCAAATAAAGAAGGACATTTGATCAATGGAAACGATGGCGGAGTGAATATCACCTATGACGATGGGGATCACTGGATGAAAAATAATTCAACTACAGTTGGGCAATTCTATGCCATTAATGTGGACTATGAAAAGCCTTATAATGTTTATGGCGGTCTACAAGATAACGGTGTTTGGAAAGGAGCACACAATGCCATTGAAGACGAGCGCTGGCATGCTACAGGGCATAATCCATGGACCTCTATCATGGGGGGGGACGGGATGAAAGTGCAAATTGATCGTCGCAATAGTAATATCGTTTATACCGGTTTTCAATTTGGTAATTACTATCGTTTAGATTTAGCCAATAAAAAGCGAGTGGCAATTCAACCAAAACACACCTTGGGAGAAGCCCCTTATCGATTCAATTGGCAAACCCCTATTTTATTGTCCAGCCATAATCAAGACATTCTTTATTTTGGCGGAAATAAATTACATCGTTCCTTAAATCAAGGAGAGGATTGGGAGACGATTTCAACAGATTTGACTAAAGGAGGCCGAAAAGGAAATGTGGCTTATGGTACTTTAACAACCCTTTCAGAATCTCCCTTCCAGTTTGGCTATGTCTATACCGGTAGCGATGATGGCTATGTCAATAAAACGACTAACGGTGGCGGAAGTTGGGAAAGAATTTCTGACAGCTTTCCGCAAGATCTATGGGTGAGTAGAGTGGTTGCTTCGCAACATCAAAAGGACCGAGTATATGTGACGCTAAACGGTTATCGTTGGGACGATTTTAGTCCTTATGTTTATGTGAGTGAAGACGGCGGAAAACAATGGAAAGCCATTGCTAGCAACTTACCGCTCTCTCCCGTCAATGTAATTCGCGAAGATCCTAAAAAGGAAAACATACTTTATTTAGGAAACGACATGGGGGTATTTGTTTCTTTTGATCAAGGGGAAAATTGGATGCCTTTTGTAAAGGGATTAACCACTGCTGCAGTTCATGATCTAGTGATACAAGCAGACCAAAATCATTTACTTGTTGGAACCCATGGTCGATCTATCTATAAGGCAGATATAAGCACATTACAAGAAGATGTAAAAGACCTCACCCTTCTTCCTTTAGAAGATATTCGCTATTCAAAGCGATGGGGAGGAAGCTATTCAAGCTGGAGAAAACCTTATCTCCCTACTGTGGAATTTAAGGTATTTTCAAAAAATTCGGCTGTGGTAAAATGGGCTATTTATGATGATAAAAAGACCCTTGTTTATGCAAGTGAACAAGTCTTAGATCAAGGCTATAATTTTATCCATTACGATTTGACTGTAGCGCAAGAACAGCTCAATAACTACCAAAGAAAAAATAAAAAGAACCCCCTAAAATCTGCAAAAAATGGACAATTTTATTTACCCAAAGGGACCTACTCCCTTAACATTGAACAAGCTGGACGCAGCGCATCACAAAGTTTTAAAATCAAATAAGGCCTTTCTCTTTTTATTGATTTTAGGGTTATTTGTGAGCAGTATGCTTTCTGCCCAAGAAGTAAAAGGAGACAGTCTGCTTAAATGGAAGCAAGAGAGAAAACTAGGTATCCTAATCAACCAATCTAGTTTTGATAATTGGCTTGCGGGTGGAGTGAATAGTTTCAGTGGAACGCTCAATTTTGACTATGACTTACACTATCAATCAGACCAATGGGATTGGACTACCACATTAGATGCTGCCTTAGGTTATGCTAAAAATATGGGTCAAGATTATTTTAATAAAACCGAAGATCAATTAGAAATCAACACCCTTTTAGCTTTAAAAAGCAGTCGAAGATGGAATTTTTCTTCTTCTTTTAATCTCAAAACACAAAATGCCCCAGGAAATAACTTTATTGAAACTGCTGGAAATATTGAACGGATCAAAACTTCTGGTTTTTTCTCACCTGCCTATATGCGTTTAGGATTGGGGATGGCTTACAAAAAAGAAAAAGAACTTGCCCTGCAATTTAACCCCTTAACTGCGCGATTAATTGTGGTAGATAGAGCGTTTACCCAAAACCTTGCGCAAGGGGAAACCTTTTTTGGGGTGGAAGCAGATAAGACCACACGTTGGGAAGCAGGGGCTTCTTTTGCCTTGCAAAGTGAATTAATGATCTTGAAGAATGTCGTCATGAGTAATCAATTATCACTTGTCGCTAATTATCTTGATGAGGTCAAAAATGTTGATGTGGATTACACAATAAACTTCAATATGAAAGTTAATGAATACCTAAGCGCTATTTTAGAAGCACAAATGTTGTATGACGACAATGCTCTTGCAGATCTTCAATTCAGACAAGTTTTTGGATTAGCCGTTTCCTTACCATTTTAGTTTTGTTTAAGAAACAAAGCGGTTAAGGTCTCTTTTTGATCAATTGTCTAAACAAGTTTATCACAGCTAAATTTAGAGTTGTTATAAACTGTGAAAATCAAAGCGAATAATTTCATTCTAACCGCTTTATACGTTAATTTTGTTTGAAATAAACTGAATTAAATGAGCACAATAATCAAGACGTCACTGGCAAGAAAATTTGCCATGGCGCTTTCAGGACTGTTTCTGGTTTTCTTTTTGCTACAGCACTTTACCATTAACCTTACTTCTGTTTTCAGTGAAGAGGTCTTTAATGAACTTTCACACTTTATGGGAAACAACCCTCTAGTTCAATTCGCATTACAACCCGTCTTAATTTTTGGGGTGATCTTTCACTTTGTAATGGGATTTGTTTTAGAGATTCAAAATAGAAAAGCAAGAGCAAGCAAATATGCGACCAATAACGGGGCTGCAAATTCCTCTTGGATGTCAAGAAATATGATTATCTCTGGTGCAGTAGTTTTGTCTTTCCTTGGTCTTCACTTTTATGATTTTTGGATTCCAGAAATGAATTACAAATATGTTGAGGTGCTTCCAGAAAACCCCACAAGGTATTTTGAAGAAATGGTGCATAAGTTTGAAAGTCCAGTGCGAGTAGGATTATATGTCGTTTCTTTTGGCTTTTTAGCCTTACACCTTTTACACGGATTTAGTTCTTCTTTTCAATCTCTGGGCGCAAACAATAAGTACACTAGAGCCATTAAAGGCTTTACCACTGCTTTTGCTGTAGGGATTCCGTTAGGGTTTGTTTTTATTGCATTGTTTCACCATTTAACCGCATTTTAATATGGCGACTTTAGATTCTAAAATACCAAAAGGCCCCATGGCCGATAAGTGGACCAACCACAAGAGCCACATCAATCTAGTGAGTCCTGCAAACAAACGTTTAATTGACGTGATTGTGGTGGGAACAGGATTAGCGGGTGCATCTGCGTCTGCTACCCTTGCAGAGCTAGGGTATAACGTAAAAACATTTTGTTTTCAAGATTCACCTCGTCGTGCGCACTCTATTGCTGCACAAGGAGGGATTAATGCGGCAAAAAATTATCAAGGGGATGGGGATTCTACCTATCGCTTGTTTTATGATACTATCAAAGGAGGTGATTACCGTTCTCGAGAAGCTAACGTACACCGTTTAGCCGAAGTATCGACTAATATCATCGACCAGTGTGTTGCTCAAGGAGTTCCTTTTGCGCGTGACTATGGAGGGTTATTAGACAACCGTTCTTTTGGGGGAGTACTGGTTTCCAGAACTTTTTATGCCAAAGGACAAACAGGGCAACAACTATTGTTGGGAGCTTATTCTGCCATGAACCGTCAAATTGGGCGTGGTAAAATCAAAATGTACAATCGCCATGAGATGATGGATTTAGTGGTTGTCGACGGTAAAGCACGTGGCGTCATCACCCGCAACTTAGTGAATGGTCAAATAGAGCGTCATGGAGCTCATGCTGTTGTGATCGCTTCTGGAGGGTATGGAAACGTATTTTTCTTATCGACAAACGCCATGGGAAGTAATGTTTCTGCTGGCTGGAAAATTCACAAAAAAGGAGCACATTTTGCCAACCCTTGTTTTACACAAATTCACCCTACTTGTATTCCTGTTTCGGGCGACCATCAGTCTAAATTGACTTTGATGTCAGAGTCTTTACGGAATGACGGACGTATTTGGGTTCCAAAAAATATTGATGACGTAAAGGCAATTCGTGAAGGTAAATTAAAGCCCACCGAAATTGCAGAAGAAAACCGTGATTATTACCTAGAGCGCCGTTACCCTGCCTTTGGTAACCTTGTCCCTCG